>DATGTY010000001.1:0-6406 GCA_035301605.1 Chitinophagaceae bacterium
CATTATTATAGCTCGCATAATGCACTTGTGCAGGACGATCAGATACATAAACTTCCGGACTTGATCCCATGTATTTCCTAAACACAAAAAAACAAACCGAAGCCGTGATAATGCTCACTAAAACAACCAGACCAATACTTTTAAAAGTTTTATTTTTCATGATGTAATATTTAGAAGTTAAAAGGATTTACATTCATCAGCGAATAATACAAAATTAGTGCAGTCAAGCTAAATAAAGTAACCCATGATATTAGTTTAACATTTATTTAGTCGGTTAGTTAATAACAGGTTAAGAATTACCCATATCCACTATACGGTAAGTTAAATATGTTGCCTTTAACACACCAATTCATGACAGGATTCATGCCATAAATGTCAAAATGTCAGAATTTATTTTAAAGCATCATAAAGAATTTCCGCCGGATGCAGCGCTTTATGTTGCACTCCATCTAATATTTGATGCCGACAGCTCGTTCCCGGAGCTGCAATAATTTCTTTTTCTTTCATTTTACGCACCGCAGGAAAAAGAATTAACTCCCCAATCTCCATAGATAAATCAAAATGTTCTTTTTCAAAACCAAAAGAACCTGCCATTCCGCAACATCCCGAAGGAATCACTCTCACTTCATAGTTTTTCGGCAAAGCAAGAATACGTTGCGTAATCCCCAGAGAGGTCAATGCTTTTTGATGACAATGACCGTGCAGCTTAATTTTTCTTTTTTCATCTGTAAACTGTTCAGAAGTAATATGACCGGTCTTCATTTCTGCTTCAATAAATTCACTAAACAAGAAGGTATTTCTCCCTAGCTTTATTGCATCTTCCCGCATGGAGACATCTACCAGCTCCGGATATTCATCTCTAAAAGATAAGATAGCGGAGGGCTCAATACCAATCAACGGCGTCTCTCTGGAAACAATATCTTTTAGAAGCCTAATATTATTTTCAATAATTTTCTTAGCATCTCTTAATAATCCTTTAGATAAATAAGCTCTTGTACTCTCTCCATGTTCAGGAATAACCACTTCATAGCCAAGGCGCTCTAACAATTTAATCGCTTTAATACCTACCTGCGTATCATTATAATTTGTAAACTCATCATTAAATAAATAAACACGTTTAAGCGCTTTATTATTTGCAGGCGCCTGATGTTTCTTCATCCATTTCTCAACCGTTGTTTTATGAAGTGGAGGCAGGGATCGCCCTTGTGCAAAACCGACCATGCTTTTAAACAGACCCGACGTCACTTTATTGGTTACAAAAAAGTTATAAAGTCCGGGAGCAATGGAAGCCAATTTCGAAAGCTGGCCAAAATGAGCTATCATCTTAGAACGTAAAGGGGTTCCATTCGCATCATAATAATGCTGTAAAAATTCCATTTTCATCTTTGCCACATCCACTCCGGAGGGACATTCTCTTTTACATCCTTTACATGCCAGACAATTATCCAAAACATCATATATTCCTTCTGAATCAAATTTATTTTCTTTCGTGGAATGGGTCAATTCTTCTCTAATAATATTGGCTCTTGCTCTGGTAGAATCTTTTTCATTACGTGTTGCCATATAACTGGGACACATGGTTCCTCCATTTTTCTCCGTACGCAAGCACAAACCGGTACCATTACACTGCTCCGCATGTTGTAACATGCTCACTTCTCCAAAATCAAAGATGGTATCAGTCACAGGTGGCTGTTGATCAGGTTCATAACGCAACTGCGTATCCATTGGTGGCGTATCTACAATCTTTCCCGGATTAAAAATAGCCTGAGGATCCCAACATTGTTTAATCTGCCTCAACAATTCATAATTATGCGCCCCCACCATTTGCTTTATAAACTCTCCTCTCAATCTTCCATCTCCATGCTCTCCACTCAGCGAACCTTTAAACTTTTTTACTAACGTGGCAATCTCTTCAGCTATAGCCCGGTATCGTTCATTGCCTTTTTTTGTTTTCAAATTCAACATCGGACGAAGATGAAGTTCTCCTGATCCGGCATGTGCATAATGCACACAAGACATATCATGCTCCTTCAAAATAACATTAAATTCCCGGATAAATTCCGGCAAATCTGCAACAGATACTGAGGTATCTTCAATGACGCCAACCGCCTTTGTGTCTCCTTTAATGTTTCCCAACAAGCCCAATCCATCTTTTCTGATCGTCCAAACCTTCCCCACATCATCTCCTAAAACCAACGGAAAATGATAGCCCAGTCCGGCGGTTTTCAATTCTTTTTCTAGAGTTGCTGCTTTCTCTTTTATTTCGTTTTTGGTTTCAGCTAGAAATCCCACTACTAAAACAGCACCTGGTTCGCCATCAATAAAGAAACGTTTATCCTCATACTCTAAAAGTCCCTTGGTACAGTTCAGTACATTATCATCCATCAACTCACTGGCTGAAGGCTGATGATTCATGACAATCACATTTGCTCTAAGTGCTTCATCTACCGTCTTAAAATGTACACACAATAATCCTTCTTCTTCCGGAGGCAGAGGCAAAAGATTCAACTTTACTTCTGTAATAAAAGCCAAAGTACCTTCCGATCCGGCAATAAGTTTAGAAAAATTAAATTTCTCTCCCTCAGAATTAAACGGTTGCATTTTAGCAAGAAAATCAACGGCATACCCTGTATTCCTACGCGTTACTTCCGGTTTAGGAAATTCTTTTTTTATTTCTACCTGGTTCCGAATATTTGAAAGCATACTTTTGGTATTCTTATAAATAGCTGCTTCCAATTCATTCTCAGAATAACATTTTTTTTCAAATTCTTCTTTGGTCAGTGCTTTAAAAGTCACTTCCGAGCCATCGCTTAACAAGGCTTCCACTTCCAATAAATGATCTCTGGTAGTTTGATAGATTACAGAGTTACTTCCACAAGAATTATTTCCGACCATACCACCTATCATGGCACGGTTAGAAGTAGATGTTTCCGGTCCAAATTGAAACCCGAAATCCCTCAGATATCTATTCAATTCATCCCGAATCACTCCCGGCTGCACCCTCACCCAATGTGCTGCTTCATTCACTTCTTTTATCGCTGTAAAATAGCGGGATACATCCACAACAATGCCATCCCCAACAACCTGTCCGGCTAAAGATGTTCCGGCAGTTCTGGGAATAAGAGCAGTTTTTTCCTTGGCTGCAAAACGTATCAGTTTTTGTAAATCTGTTTTATTTTTTGGAATAGCCACTGCTAATGGCAATGCCCTATATACGGAGGCATCTGTAGCGTAGAGTCTTCTTGTAGCTGTGTCAAAATGTAAATGTCCTTCTAATAAGTTGGCTAAATCTTCAAGTTTTCCCGGTGTCATAATTCAAATTACTATCTCACGTAAAAATACAACTATTTTATCTTTATTTATTAAAAAAAGTAACAGTTTTTCAACAATAAATTTATGTGATATTAAATGCTTGTTCTTGTTTTGGAATAGTTGCATTGTCCTGATTGTCTTTAATAGAACGATTCACCACAAGAAAAGCCAATAGTAAAATGATAAGAACAATAATAATAGATATAATAACCCAAAGAAGCGGATGCCTTCTTTTCGATTTTTGAACTGCTGACTGACGCACTTGATAATGTAAATGTTTTCTCATTTGCTTCATCGTGGCAGAGAGTTGCTTCTCACTATCGATATCAGACAATCCATCCAGGGCTTCTGTACAAAAATCACAAGAAGCCAGATGCATCTCCACCTTACGAACTTCTGTCCGATTAAGATTATTTTTCAAATAATCCTGCATCTGATTTTGTGTCAGGCAGTTAGTGTGTTTTAATATGTCATCAGAGTGATTCATTTTCATTTCTTTCCATAAATACTTTTATGTTTCTTCTACCATTTTGAATAAAACTTTTCACTTCTTTTAACGAATATCCCTGCTCTGCAGAGATTTCTTTATACGTCTTCTTCTTATAATAGAATAAATCAATGCATTTTTTTTGTTCTCCTTCCAATGAAGCCATCGCTTTCTCCAACAATTGATATTGCTGCTCCTTTTTATCAAATTCAGATTGAGGTATCGGCTTATGCGCTGTGGGATGTTGCACCTGCTCTAAGGGTACGGTTTGATGCTTTTTCTTTCTCAAATGCATCAAACAATGATTTTTTGTAACCTGGAAGAGCCAGGCTTTGAAATTTTTAATCTTTTGTCTTTTCTTATGAAAGATCTGAATAACCTCTAAGCAAAGCTGTTGCGTATGCTCTTGTGCTTCATTCTCATTCTTAAAATACTTCATACAGACACCAAAGATGAGATGCAGATACTTGTTCAGCAACTCCCCCAGCCAATAATCATCTTTTTCATTATAATATTGACGAATAAGATCCAGGTCATTATAATATGTTGTATCTTTTTTTTTCATTAAAAATAACCGGCTTCTTTAAATAAAGAATCAAAATTATCCTTTTTCCACAATTTACATTTTATTATTTTTGCAGCAATCTATATTTTTGACATTGAACATATTCCCATACCTATGAAATATTTAATTTGTGTTGTCCCTGTCATGCCCCTTAGGCTACGTCCCTCTGATAGCAGTGAAATGATTAGTCAACTCCTTTTCGGAGAAGCCATGCTGTTACTCGAAAAAGGTCCTAAGGACTGGATTCGCATTAGAAACCAATATGATAAATATGAAGGATGGGCGTCTCTCAAACAATTAGAATTCATAAAAGAACATCTCTACAACGATCCTACGCGCGAATACACATCGGAATTTACGATGAAAGTTCAATCAGGAGGGCATCCCATGCATCTTCCTATGGGCAGTTTTCTAAAAGGAATGAGTTTTAAAAGAATGAAATGGGGGAAAATAAAAACTATTTATAAAGGCACGCCCTTTAAACCCGACTTTGAAGAAGTATCTGACAAGCAAATTAAAAATTTAGCTTATGAGTTTTTAAATGTTCCTTATTTATGGGGAGGAAGAAGTGTCTATGGTATTGATTGTTCCGGTTTCACACAAACAATGTTTCGTTTATTGGGAAAGAGACTTCCCCGGGATACCAGACAGCAGGTGCAAGAAGGAGAATTATTAAACGAAGATGAACAACCAAAGAGTGGAGATTTAGCTTTTTTTCAAAACGAAGAAGGTAAGATAATGCACGTAGGGCTTATGCTCAATCATTTCGAAATAATCCATGCTTCCGGTAAAGTCAGATTAGACAGATTAGATAAAAAAGGAATATTTAAAGCCAAAAACAAAGAATATTCTCATTTGTTACACTCTATCAGAAGGTTTCGATAACTTTCACCAAAAGGACTAATACATGAAAGACTTAAAATGGAAGACCTTATCTTCTAAATATTTGTTTAAAGATTCTTGGCTCACTGCCCGGCAAGATCGTTGCGAGATGCCCGATGGGCGAATTGTTGATCCTTATTATGTAATGGAATACAAAGACTGGGCAAACGCAGTAGCCTTCACCAAAGACAATAAGATTCTGCTTGTACGTCAATATAGACATGCTTTGGGTGATACCTACTTTGAGTTGCCCGGAGGATGTATTGAGCAGGAAGATGATTCACCTTTAACAGGGCTAAAAAGAGAATTATTGGAGGAAACCGGATATACTTTCGAGAAATTTACCAATTTAGGTACCATCTCTGCGAATCCTTCGACCAACGACAATATCACCTACATGTTTTTGGCCGAAGGAGGAGAAAAAATACAAGATCAGAATTTAGATCCCAACGAAGAAATAGAAATCTATACCTATTCTGTGAAAGAAGTTTTGGATATTCTTGACCAACACAAAATGATGCAGAGCCTGCATGTCAGTTCCTTATACTTTGCATTAAAAAAGAAGGGACTGCTGACTTTTACCCCGAAGGGATAAAAAAAGAGGTAAAGTCTCCAACAACTTCACCCCTACGCTTTTTCTTTTTTCTATAATATTAATAACGAGAATCTCTATTTTCTCTTTTTTTAGGAGGATGAGCTTTATTTACGCGCATTGTTCTACCTTCTAAATCCTGGTCGTTAAGTTGTTCGATAGCCTGATTGCCTTCTTCCTCATTAGGCATTTCAACAAAGCCAAAGCCTTTGCTTCTACCTGTAAAACGATCGATAATGATCTTTACTGAAGTCACTTCTCCGAATTCGGAAAAAGCAGATTCCAGATCTTCCTCCTGTAATTGATAATTCAAATTTCCTACGAAAATGTTCATGTTGATTAAATTAAAATATTGATTAATGAAAAATGTTAATTATGTTTTTTTACGCTTCTTTTTTTTCTTTGAGCTCCTTTTCTTTTCCCCTGAAAACTTTTTCTTTTTCCCTGAGGACCTTTTTTTCTTCTTATTTCAGCTCTCACCTGACGATCTCCCATATGGACATCTTTCAGACCGAATATTATTTTTTTGGCCAACTCTTTCTTGACTCTCAAGAGACAAAAACTATTC
>DATGTY010000002.1:0-7392 GCA_035301605.1 Chitinophagaceae bacterium
TCCCTGTACTGCCGAAGAACATCAGCTGAACCGTAGGTCGATGTTTATCATTCAAGATTAATAGTTTTCCCCCAATCATAATGAAGTTTCCATAAATTATAACCCATCACCTTCTTTTGCTTTAGTTAGTTGTCAAAAGGATGTGGTTTGGGGGATTTTTTTTCGTGAATCAGGGAAATGTGAATTATTGAGGGCATTAGTCGATAATGGTTACTGGAATATTGTCTTGATTTTTCTACTTACACAATTTATGAGATAGTGTTTTTTCACCACTTACCATTCCTTCCTTTACGTTGTACGAAATCACTTCATTAAATCCCAAAGGAATGACAATATTATAGAAAAATAGCCTCATTCTTAACTACCCTAACTACCGTTGACAAGAAAATTCAGATATAAAAAGACATTCTTGAAAACTTACAAAGCCAAAAACAATATCTTTTACAGCAATTGTTTGTGTAAATCTCACTTAAACTAGTAAAATAACTACACTTTACAAAAGTATATGTTTATATAACTGCCAGAAATAATATATGTCATGAAATTATATGCTATATTCAATCTAATTTGATAAATTCTTTCATAAAAAACATTAATCTAATCCCGAAGGGATGATAATATTATAGAAAAATAGCATTCACAAATTAGAACCCTGAAGGGGTGAAATAAATTTCAAACATTATGGCAAGCACCTATTCACAAATTTATATTCAATATGTTTTTGCGGTGAAAGGCAGACAAAATCTTTTGCGCAAAGTTTGGCAAAAAGAAGTTTTTAAATACATTTCTGGAATAATAAAAGCAAAAGGTCAGAAAGCCTATTATCGTAAATGGTGTAACCGATCACGTTCATGTATTTGTAGGATTAAAACCATCTATGAATATTTCTGATTTGGTTCGAGACAAAAATGAAAGATTTATTAGTGCGTTTCGGGGAATGCGATTTTTTTCGTTAGTGGTAGATTATTGATTATAATATTTTTATAGGAAAAGCAAATCCGCAACTTCGCAAATCCGCAACTGTGCGTTAGTCGGGAATCGTTAATTTGTTTTATATTAATGTTTTTATAATTTTTTTTGTTGTAAAAGGATGTTTTGTAGTTTTAAGGTAATTAAAAAGCTAAATATTATGAATGGGTCTTATTCGTCTTTATCTGTAGCAATAGCAGATTTACAAAAAAAAGGTTATACCGAAGATTTTAATTTAATAGCAGAAGGTGTTGAGTCCAAGTCGCTTAAAAGAAAATGGGAAGCTGGAGAACTCGAAGTGGTCAAGTTTTATCGTTTCGAAGGAATGTCTAATCCCGCCGATAACACTATCCTGTATCTTATAGAAACTAATGATGGCAATAAAGGATTATTGCTAGATGTGTATGGAGCCGATACAGGGGAAGTGTCCGATGCTATGCTAAAGAAACTACGTATTAGACATGACGAATGAAGCTTCGGAAAATAAAAGAAACTAACTCGAATTTCGACTTTATAAAGATGATTTTGAATAAGAGAATCCATTCAAAATCATCTTTTTTATTTTTTCAACTATTCTTCTAATTGGGAGGGAGAGGGACGAACAGTAATTTTATTCTTTTTGATTTTTTCCCACTTTTCTAACATAGGCCTCTCCATATCAAATTCTCGGTATTCATCAGGATTCATAATGGGAATTCCTTTAACGATAGGATATACTCTCTGACAGGTAGAACAAGATAAAATGCCCTCAAGGATATTCTCGTTTAAATCCTGGGTTACGATCTCTAATTTTAAATCAGATTTATCAAAAGGACAGCATAGTTTGTGGAGTATAGTCTTAAGTTGCATAAGTTATATTTTTGAGTTGTTGTTGGTAATTTTTAAGTTCTTTTTGAGGTTGAGCGGCATTCATAATACCAGAAACAATAGCTATCCCTTCAAAGTTTAATGAATGGAGCTGTTGTAGATTTTCTGGAGTGATACCACCAGAAAGGAAAATAGGTATTTTTGTTTTTTTCTTGCAATGACGTAAGGTGTCAAATGCTACTAACTCACAAGATTGACTTGTGGTTGATGGAAATAGTGAGCAAAAAGATAGGTAATCGAATTTCATTTTTTCAATGCGTGGCAAATCTTCCAAATTATTGGTAAGGGTAATACCTTTTATAAAATCTTTGTTGATCTGAAAAGCAATTTCCTCAATCTGAGTAGGGAGGTTATCAAAATGAACCCCGTCAAGATCATAGTCTTGTAAGTACTCCCATCTATTATTGATAAGAATAGGGGTGGAGGTATTCTTAAATAATTGTACTATCTCTTCGATAAGCCGAATGGAAATCTTAGCATTAGGATTGTCCCATATTTGGACAGCAGCTAGTTGTTCAGTATGAATCTGATAAAGTTGCTGAAGAATTTTAAAGTCATCCATAGCTGGATCTACAATAATATAAAGCCCTTTCTGAATTTTCTTTTTCATAGTTCTATCAATCTAGGTGTTGTGTGATAGCTTTAAAATATGCCTCCCAATACGGGTCGGTTTCTACATATTGTAAAGCGGTTTTTTTCCCCTGACGTTCCATCCAGCAACCTTCTTCTTTGGAATAGGTATGACCTATCAAAGCAGCTTGGATTTGTTCTTCGTGAAGACGTTTAATGAGTACCTCACTATAGGTGTTATCACAGATTATAATAAGGCTGCCTGCACCAATACTGTATAGAGGATCAATCTTAAAGAGCGAGCAAACTTTCGCTACTTCTTCACGGATGGGAATCCGATCAGCTTCTATATGAATTCCGATTGCACTTGCTTGGCTCAGTTCGTATAACGCTCCCAGTACGCCGCCTTCGGTAACATCATGCAGTGCAGTAATGGTATGTAGAAGACAAGGTTCTTTTTTGATAGTGGTTAATTCCGGTAATACCGAAGTTTGATAAAAATTGCTTTGTGCAGCATCCCATACTTTGTTTCCGAGTTTATCTTGAATAAAATTGGGAAAAGATTTAGCTAGAATAGCCGAACTGGATAAAGCGGCAGACTTGGTTAAAATCACACTTTGATTGGGCTGAGCATGAGCTGCACTTTTAGCAGTGTCGGGTGATGCTACACAAAACATTGTCCCTCCTCCTGCGAGGGTCGAATTACCTTGATCGATAAACCCAGTATGTCCGCCTGTAATGGCTACGCCAATTTCCTCGCAAAATTGATGGAGATATTCCCAATACTCAAAATAATCATCCTGTGACAACTCTTTAGGAAGGTTTAAAATAAACTGTGCAAACTCTGGAGCATGCCCTGAGGTAGCTATATCATTGGCGATAAGATGTACAGAAAGCCAGGCAGAAGCCTTTAGTCCTAAGCTAGGAATTAGGCTGAGCGGGTCACTAGCGGTTATTAGAAGTTGATCATTATTCAATTTAATCCATGCAGTATCTACACCAAAACTAGGACCTTGGAGAACATTGGGGTTTTTATATCCTGTTTGACTAGGGAACAAACGTTCGAGAGTATGTTGATCTATTTTTCCTAAGTCTTTCATTCTTGGGTATCGTTAAATTTTACATACAGACCAAAGAAATCTCCATAAGGTTGTTTCCAGCTTTGTACAGGAAACCATTTGGGAAGTCCAGTGGTTTTCCATTGGATGGTGTACTCTCGTCCTTGGAGAGCTTCATTAATAATGGAGGTTAGTTTTTTGGGAGTATAGAAATTGGCGGTTATATAGAATGGATTTTTCCCTGCTAATTGTTGTATTCTTCTACGAACAACTTTAGGAGAGTTTCGGTTCATCATTCCCATAGCAATCCCATATTTCGCTACTCGTGCACTTTCCCGTATCACCTGTACGGGGTCTTTATAATACTCGAAGGTGGTGATAAAGGCTAATGCATCAAAAGAATGATCTTTAAAAGGCATATGATGTGAATCGGCCATTACTAAATCTCCATCAAACAGATGTAAGGCTTGGGAGAGCATCAAAGGTGAGATATCGCCTCCAGTAGCTTCGATCCCAATTTCTTGCCACCATCTAGTAAAACGTGTAGTGCCACATCCAAACTCTAATAGTTGTTTCACTCTAGTGTCCTGAGTGACTAGCTCTTCCATGATTTTTTTTTGCCATACTTCGGCACGTTTGTACCGACCTTCATACCATTGCTCATAAGTATCGGTATGCTCACGATTAAAAAACCATTCAGGGCGATTTTGCCAGTTTTGATTAGTTGAAGGAATAAGCTCAAAATTGAATTTTTGTATTTCCATAATTATTAAGTTTTAAAAAATCTTAAATGGAAATACCAACAGAAAAGTAGTGCGTTTGAGAGAAACTCTCAAAAAAATAATTGCATCCCTACGTTGGCATTGTCCAAATCAGGTCGCGGGTATTCTCTCAGCAAAAAGCTTCCTAGCTCTAAGCACCCCGTGCATTAAAAGACGAAGATAGACAATAGAAAACAGAACCGCAAATAAGTTGTCGTCAAATAGGTTTGGGTAGGAATTGTTTTTACTTGCTTTATAAGCATAAAAAACCTTTAAAAAAATACTAGATTAGATAATAGCTGTAAAAAAATCTGTATTTTTGAGCGATTAAATAAAAAAGATACTATATGTCAGGAGTTATAGGTTATATTGGAAATAAGGACGCGTATCCTGTATTGATTCATGGTTTGAATCGTTTTGAGTTTCGTGGATACGATAGTGTTGGGACAGCTACTTTGTCAAATCATAATTTTGAAATCCATAAGCATGCTGGAAAGCTGGATGGGTTTAAGGAAAATGTAGGACAGCGTGAACCTAAGGGAAGTGTGGGAATAGGTCATTCTAGGTGGGCAACACATGGAGTGGCAAATGATATTAACGCACATCCACATCTATCCCAATCGGGACGACTGGCAATAGTGCATAAAGGTATCGTAGAGAATTATGCAAGTCTTAAAGAAAAACTTCATGAAGAAGGTTATACTTTTACTACCGAAACCGACACTGAGGTGTTGATAAACTGGATAGAACATATTCAACTATCCCAGGATTTGTCGATTCAAGAAGCTATGCAAATTGCCCTTAATCAAGTGGTAGGTGCCTATTCTATCATAGTGTTGGATAAGGAAGAAGAAGCTATTTATGCCGTTCGTAAAGGAGCACAGCTAGTGATTGGGGTAGGAAAAGAAGAGTATATTATCGCTACGGATACTACGCCTTTGGGCGTATTTACAGAGAAGGTGATCTATATGGAAGAGAAAGATGTATATCGTCTTTCATTGACCGAAGATATCAAGGTATTGAATCTAGATAACCTTAAAAAAACACCTGTAATCGAAAAGCTAGAAGAGGCGTTGGAAACTATTGAGAAAGATGGTTTTGCACATTTTATGCTCAAAGAAATTTATGAACAGCCTGAAGTGATTATAGATTCCTTTAGAGGGAGAATGAATGCTACAGAAGGCTGGGTGAAACTTGGAGGGGTTACAGAATTTAGTAATAAACTCAATAAAGCACATAGAATCATCTTTGCCGCTTGTGGAACCTCTTGGCATGCTTCATTGGTAGGAGAGTATCTTATCGAAGAAATGGCTAGAATTCCTGTAGAGGTAGAATATGCTTCTGAATTCCGTTACAGAAATCCCATTATCGATAATAAAGATGTATTTGTAGCTATTTCTCAATCTGGAGAAACCGCCGATACTATTGCAGCTATTGAATTGGCAAAAGAAAATCAAGCATTGGTTTATGGAATATGCAATTCGGTAGGTTCTACAATTTCTAGAATGTCTCATGCTGGATCCTATACCCACGCAGGGCAAGAGATAGGAATTGCATCGACTAAAGCTTTTACTACACAAGTGGTGATATTGACGCTGATGGCATTGCAGCTAGCTGATTATAAAGGGAACTTATCCAAATCGCAGTTGACTACCGTATTGGTAGAATTGGAAAATGTACCTTCTAAAGTGAGAGAGATTATAAAATTAGATGAGAAAATCAAAGAAATTGCAAAAGAATACTATGAGGCTAATAATTTCTTATTTCTAGGTCGTGGGGCTAATTACCCGATTGCATTGGAAGGAGCTTTAAAGCTAAAAGAAATTTCGTATATCCATGCCGAAGGTTATCCTGCTGCAGAAATGAAACACGGGCCAATTGCTTTGATCGATGAAAATATGCCTACCGTTGTGTTAGCAACAAATGATAGTGCTTATGAAAAAATCGTATCCAATATTCAAGAAGTAAAAGCACGAAAAGGGAGAGTGATTGCGATAGTGAATGAAGGAGATACTATTATAAAAGGAATCGCAGACCACACTATTGAAATCCCACATACCTTGGAGATATTTGCACCGTTATTATCGGTTGTCCCTCTTCAATTACTAGCCTATCATATAGCTGTATGGCGTGGAATGGATGTGGATAGCCCAAGAAACTTAACCAAATCGGTGACCGTAGAGTAAAGACATTAAAAATGACATTATTTGATAGAGTTGGACAGGAGCGTCTTTATGCTATTGTTCATAGTTTTTATAGCAAGGTATATCAATCTCCAGTAATCTCTCATCTTTTTGTGGGAGATAGAGAAATAATCGAGAAAAAACAGAAAATGTTTTTAACGCAGTTTTTGGGAGGTCCAAAATTATATTCCGATGAATACGGTCACCCTAGAATGCGAATGAGACATCTGCCTTTCGCGATTGATAATGCTGCTAAAGACGAGTGGTTGAAATTGATGAGAGCTTCGATATATGAACATATTAAGGAAGAGGATTTGGCAGAAACTTTATATAATTGTTTTCCCAAAGTAGCACAGCATATGAGGAATTCCTAACAAAATAAAAAATGTATTTCCATTTGTCGGTAGGGAGGTGTGATATAATCTCTTACTGCCTTTAAATTTCTGTATCTTTGCAGAGGTAATCTCACAAGAAATTTTATGAAAAATCCTATCTCTGGTTTTTATAAGAAATCCAAACAAGAAAAAATAGATTGGCTTCGCAAACATTATTTTCAACAAGATGAAGATACTTTGTCTGTTCTCGCTTCTTACTGGCATTCGGATGCCGAGGTGCAGGCATTGCATGATGAATTTATCGAGAATACAGTCTCTAATTTTTTCTTGCCTTTAGGGATTGCTCCCAACTTTAAAATCAATGATAAACTTCTAGCCATACCCATGGCGATAGAAGAGAGTTCGGTGGTAGCGGCTGCTTCTAATGCAGCAAAGTTTTGGTTGGAGCGTGGAGGGTTTAAAACGGAAGTGATTTCTAGTACTAAAAATGGACAAATCCATATCAGTTATTTTGGTAATCCACATACTCTTTTTGATTTTTTTGAGACCTACCAATCTCAATTAATGGCTTCGATAGAAGAGATTCAGAAAAACATGAAGGCACGAGGTGGTGGGTTATTAAGCTTATCGCTTATTGATAGTCATAAAG
>DATGTY010000003.1:0-27422 GCA_035301605.1 Chitinophagaceae bacterium
ATCCTATCCGGATAAATTTTATCCTAAATATGAGGGTAAACCTATTGTCGTGCCTTATGGTGCTTCTCAGTTGAGAGTGGTGACTTATAAAGACGGAAAACAGATTGGTCGTCAAATAACTTGTCCGGTTAGTGTGTTGAAGAAAAGAGCTGATTAGATTTGGCCTATTTATTGATTTGGAATGTCACAGAGGTCAAGGATTTATTTGGTTTCTGTGACATTTTTTTTACATTTAATGGTTATAAAAGCTTAGCCGGATGAAAATATTAAAAGAATCGGGTTATTTTACAAACAGAAAAGGGGAGACGCCGGCTATATTTTATACCAAATATCTGCCGGAGGATATGGAAGTGAAGGCTTCTTTACTCATTGTACATGGTATGCAGGAACATAGTGGTCGGTATGAGCCTATTGCTCGCTATTTTGCTGCTCATGGATTTGTGGTTCTGACTTATGACCAGTTAGGTCATGGTCGGTCGGTAAATCAAGAAGATGATTTAGGTTTTTTTCAGCAAAAAAAGCCTCAGCAACGCTTAATCACTGATGCTATAGATCTAAGTTTGCGTCTAAAGGAAGGATATGTCAATATCCCACTTTTTGTTTTAGGGCACTCTATGGGTTCTTTTGTTACCCGTTGCCTGTTGCAACGGATTGGAGATGTTTTTTCCGGAGCTGTCGTTGTGGGAACTGGCGGTCGGTTGATAGGAATTAATATGCTTAATACTTATTTTGGTATTACCAACTGGTTTAATCCAAGAAAGAAAGTGGCTTTTAATAGGCTTTTTAATGCCATGAATAATTGGAATTTTAAGAAAGATAATGATTCATTGGCTTGGATAAGTACGAATAAAAAGAACAGAAAGTCCTTTAAAGAAGATAAATTGTGTGGTTTCCCTTTTAGTAATAATGCCTTCTTTACCTTGTTTAGGATATATAAAAGAGCTACGCAAAAAGGTTGGAGAAAACATATCCCCAAATCATTGCCATTCCTTTTTGTGAGTGGTGGAGATGATGTTATAGGCAATTTTGGTAAAGGAGTACAGCAGTCTGCTGATGATTTGAAAAATCACGGATGTCAACAGGTGGAGGTAAAATTATATCCGGAGATGCGGCATGAAATATTGAACGAAGAAATAAAGGAGCAGGTGTATGAAGATATATTGCGTTGGTTGAAATCCCAATGGTGACTCCTCTATATTTTAAATACCTTTGTGCTATGAAGTCTTCTGTTGAAAAGCATACCCGTATTGTCAAAGAGATTTCCAGGGAATTGGGATTTAATTTCTGTGGGATTTCTAAAGCGGAATTTCTCGAAGAAGAAGCTCCGCATTTGGAAGACTATCTGAAGAAGGGGAAGAATGGGAAAATGCAATATTTAGAGAATTATTTTGATAAGCGTTTGGATCCGACAAAATTGGTGGAAGGAGCCAAATCTGTGGTGAGCCTGATGATTAATTATTATCCGAAGGAAAAGCAAAATGAAAATAGTTATAAATTATCGAAGTATGCTTATGGAGAGGATTATCATCATGTGATTAAAAAGAAACTTTGGCGTTTTATTGATTTAATCAGAGAAAGGGTAGGGGAGGTTGATGGTCGTGCTTTTACAGATTCTGCTCCAATATTGGAAAAGGCCTGGGCACAAAAGAGTGGCTTGGGATGGCGCGGAAAAAATGCGCTGATGATTCGCCCACAACACGGTTCTTTTTATTTTATTGCAGAATTGATTATTGATTTGGAATTGGAACCAGATGGTCCGATAAAAGATTATTGTGGCACCTGTACGCGTTGTCTGGATGCTTGTCCAACCGGTGCTTTGGGAGAACCTTACAAAATTGATGGTTCTAAGTGTATTAGTTACTTTACGATTGAATTAAGAGATCAATTGTTGCCCAAGGAGATGAGTGATAAGATGGAAAATTGGATGTTTGGTTGTGATATTTGTCAGGATGTTTGTCCCTGGAATCGCTTTTCAAAACCGCATGATACGATTGAGTTTAACCCTCGTCCGGGGTTGATGGATATGAAATATGACGATTGGAATGAATTAACGCACGAGGTCTTTTCGAAGTATTTTTCAAAATCTGCAGTTAAACGAACCAAGTACAGGGGTTTGGTTCGGAATATTAAATTTTTACAAGAAGCCAAAGAAAAGGAAGAGGGAATGAAAAGACAGGGTAAGGATGATTTGAGAGAGGATTGTTGATTTTTTTTATGTATTTTAAAAGTAGTAAGCGGATGATTTATTTCTTTCTATCCAATAATCTAAAATTTCTTGACGTTCAAGGTATGCACCTTTAGTCCATGTTATTTTTCCTTTAGCCATTGTGTAATCATATTATTAGCTTCATCGTTGGTAAGAACTTCTCCATTTTGATATTCTTTTCGTGCTCTTGCTATTCTGTTATGCTATATTAGCAGATATTTTTTTGATAAATTATTTAATTATTTTACCTTTGCAATTTCAAAATAGAAAATAATCATGAAAAAAGATATTCATCCAAAGAATTACCGAAAAGTAGTGTTTAAAGATATGTCTAACGGGGACTCTTTTTTGAGCCGTTCTACTTCTTCCTCTCAGGAAACCATTCAGTGGGAAGATGGAAACGAATATCCCTTAGTAAAATTAGAAATATCCAACACTTCTCATCCCTTTTATACCGGGAAAAATATGTTGGTGGATACAGCAGGACGTATTGATAAGTTTAATAAACGTTACGGAAGAAACAAAAAGGCGAAAAAATAGGCTTTTTAGTAGTTTTTTATACCTTATTTATTCAGGTCTTTCATTTTGTGGAAGACCTTTTTTATTTTTGCTTTGTGGCTGCTTATATTTTATATGATCCTCCGGGAAGAAAGAAGATGTTTCCGCTTGTTATAACTCGTCCCATAGCTGATTGTCGATTGGGTATTTTGACGATACGAGAAAAGTGGGAGAAGATGTTAGCCGTCGAGACTTCTACTTTGACTGCCGGTTATTTACAATCACTTTTTCCGCAAAAAAGGGAAACAGATAATTATTGGATTAATGGAGGGTTAGTACCTGATAAATATTTGATACAGGCTTTAAAGGGTTTGCCGGAGGATACTTCTTTGGTCTCCGGTAATCATATTTTGATGAGCAGAGGGAGAGATTTTCCCTTAAATACCAGTTTGAATAATTTAATTTATGATAGAGCCTATCAGATGATTGATTATCCGTGGCAGCTTTTTCAGAATAATAAAGAAGCATTGGAAAATGATTTTGCTTTGTGTGCTAAGGAAAAGTCTTTGCCTCACTTGGAAGGTGTTCAACTAATTCATCCGGAAAATGTTTATATTGAAGATGGTGCGAAAGTTTATCCGGCTACTTTGAATGCGACAGAGGGATCTATATTTATTGGGAAGGATGCTGTGATAATGGAAGGAAGTCATCTTCGTGGACCTGTGGCAATTGGTGCCCATGCCGTGGTGAAAATGGGAGCCCGGATTTATGGAGGAACGACAGTAGGGCCATATTGTATGGTTGGAGGAGAAGTGAAAAATAGTATTTTGTTTGGGTATTCTAATAAAGCCCATGATGGCTATTTAGGTGATTCTGTGATAGGAGAATGGTGTAATCTAGGAGCGGGGACAACCTGTTCTAATTTAAAGAATACAGCCGGTAAAATAAAGATTGGAAGTCGGGAAGTTGGCCTGAAGTGTGGATTTATAATGGGAGATTTTTCACGTACGGCTGTTGAGACCAGGATAAATTCCGGTACAACGATTGGCGTTTCTGCTCATCTTCATGAAACCGGATTCCCATTGAAAGAAGTGCCTGATTTCTATTGGAATAAAGAGGAAAAATATCAGGTGGATAAAGCCATTGAACATGCTAAAAATTGGATGAAGCTAAAAGGAAAAACAATGAATAATAAAATGGAGGTTGTGTTGACAAGGATTTTTAATAACGAGTTGGAAAAAAAGAAAAAAGTGAGAGTGTCAAACCTTTAAAGAAAGAAAGCTGGAAATTATAATTAGTCCTTTGATAGAAAAAATAAGAAGTAAACTAATAAAACAATTCAACAATAAACTAAACTATGAGAAGAAAAATTGCAGCTGCAAACTGGAAAATGAATTTAACATTAGGAGAAGGAAAAACACTGGTAGAAGGAATTTTGGAGAGGAATCCTAATTTATCCGATGAGAGAGAGATGATTCTTGGTGTTCCTATGCCATATTTGAAAGAAGTAAAGGATTTAGTGAAGAACCAGGCACATATTCATGTGAGTGCACAGAATGTGGCAAATCATGCTTCCGGAGCCTATACGGGGGAAACTGCAGCCTCTATGTTGAAATCTGTAGATACAGATTATGTCATTGTAGGTCATTCAGAAAGACGTGGATATTATGGAGATACTAATGATATTTTAAGAGAAAAATTAGAATTAGCTTTAGCTAATGAACTAAAACCTATTTTCTGTTGTGGGGAATCTCTGGAAACAAGAGAAGCTGGCAAACAAAATGATTTTGTCGCACAGCAATTAGAAGAAAGTCTTTTTCCTTTTTCAGAAGATGGAATGAAAAATGTAATTATAGCTTATGAACCAATTTGGGCTATAGGGACAGGAGAAACGGCAAGCCCCGAACAAGCGCAGGAAATTCATGCGTTTATACGTTCTAAGGTAGCTGAAAAGTACGGAAGGGTAGTTGCTGATAATACTACCATTCTGTATGGCGGTAGTTGCAAACCCGGAAATGCTGCTGAATTGTTTGCCTGTGAAGATGTAGATGGTGCACTCGTTGGTGGTGCTTCATTGAAAGCCGATAGTTTTGTTGAAATAACCAATTGTTTATAATACTTTTATTATGAATGTAGTACACAAAAATATCCTGGTAAAAGGTCGCGTTCAAGGTGTTTATTTTAGATCTTCTGCCTTTAAAGAAGCTAGAAAATATAATCTGAAAGGCTTTGTTCGTAATGAATCCGATGGTAGTGTCTATATTGAGGCCGAGGGCGAGAATGAAGGGATGTTGGAGTTTATAAAATGGTGTAGAAAAGGTTCTGCTGCCTCTGATGTGACTCATGTAGATGTGAGCAAAGGAGAATTAAAAGAATTTTCGAAATTTGAAGTAATATAGCATAGCCTAAAGATTATTTTTGAAATCTTGCAAAATTATGTTTGTAAGATTGAGGGGATATTGTATCCTAAATTTAAATATAAAAAGAATGTCACTAAACCCGCTTACGGCAATTTCTCCTGTGGATGGCCGTTATTACAATAAACTAACGTCATTTTCTGATTATTTTTCAGAATTTGCTCTGATTAAATATCGAGTAAAAGTAGAAGTAGAGTACTTTCTTGCTTTGTCTAAAGAAGGTGTATTTGCATTTCCTGATGAAAAGAAAGCAGACTTTCGAAGGATAGTGTCAGATTTTTCACTTGAAGATGCACAAAAGATTAAGGATACGGAGAAAGTGACTAATCATGATGTGAAGGCGGTAGAATATTTTGTAAAAGAGAAGCTGGAAGAATTAGATTGTGGTGATAAATCGGAGTGGGTACATTTCGGGTTAACCTCTCAGGATATAAATAATACGGCAACTCCTTTAATGTGGAAAGATGGATTAAAAAGCGTTTATTTACCTGAATTAGTACAGATTATTGATGAACTAAAGAATCTAGTGAATGAATGGAAGGATATTCCTTTGTTGGCACGTACGCATGGCCAACCGGCTTCTCCTACGAAGTTGGGGAAAGAGTTAGCGGTGTTTGTTCAACGCCTGGAAAAACAAAAGAAACAGTTAGAACAAATACCATTTGCAGCTAAATTTGGTGGTGCTACAGGCAATTTCAATGCCCATCACGTGGCTTATCCGGAAAAGGATTGGGAAGCCTTTGCTAATGAATTTGTAAATGAAACGCTTGCTTTAGAAAGAACTACATTGACAACGCAGATTGAGCCTTATGATGATTTTGCTGCTCAGTTTGATGCATTAAAAAGAATAAACAATATCTTTGTTGACCTTTGTAGAGATATCTGGACTTACATCTCTATGGAGTATTTCAAGCAGAAAATAAAGAAAGGCGAAGTGGGGTCTTCCACGATGCCGCATAAAGTCAATCCGATTGATTTTGAAAATGCAGAAGGCAACTTTGGAGTGGCGAATGCACTTTTTACCCATTTGTCTGCTAAATTGCCTATCTCCAGATTACAAAGAGATTTGACAGATTCTACGGTGTTAAGAAATATAGGAATGCCGCTGTCTCATAGCTTTTTAGCATTGACTTCTTTAAGAAAAGGACTGGGTAAACTTATTTTGAATAATCAGAAACTGGATGCAGATCTGGAAGCGAATTGGGCAGTTGTGGCAGAGGCTATACAAACTATTCTCCGAAGAGAGCATTTCCCAAAACCATATGAAGCTTTAAAGGAATTAACGCGAAAGAATAAGCATATTAATCAGGATGCAATCCTTGAATTTATTGATACTTTGGCGATAAATGAGAATGTGAAAGAAGAATTAAGGCAGATTACGCCTCAAAATTACACGGGTATATTTTAAACTTTCCATCCGATACTAAAGCAATGAAATGAGCTTAACAATTGAAAATATTGTACTGGTTGGTTCCCTGCTATTATTTATAAGTATTATCATCGGTAAGACTTCTTATAAATTTGGTGTACCGGCCTTATTGCTTTTTTTGGTTATCGGAATGCTGGCCGGTTCGGATGGTATTGGAGGTATTCATTTTGACGATCCTAAAGCAGCACAATTTATAGGTGTAGTTTCTTTAAATTTTATATTGTTTTCTGGTGGGTTAGAAACCAGTTGGACTTCTGTAAAGCCTATTTTAAGTCAAGGCCTTGTGCTATCTACTTTAGGGGTACTTTTGACAGCTCTTTGTCTGGGCATGTTTGTTTGGTGGGTGACGGATTTTACCATTTATGAAAGTTTATTATTAGGTTCTATCGTGTCATCTACAGATGCGGCAGCTGTATTTTCTATTTTACGTTCTAAAAGCCTGGCGCTTAGATCCAATCTGCGACCTACTTTGGAGTTAGAGAGCGGGAGTAACGACCCGATGGCCTATGTTTTAACTATTGCTTTCTTAACATTGGTTACCCATCAGAATCAGGACATTGTTTCTATTATTCCTTTGTTTTTTAAACAGATGATAATAGGTGGTGTTACGGGGTTTTTATTTGGAAAAATAAGTAAGTTTGTCATCAACAGAATAAATCTCGACTTTAAAGGACTCTATCCTGTTCTGGTTATTGCTTTGATGTTTGTGACTTTCTCCGCGACAGATTTTGTGGGAGGTAATGGATTTCTCGCTATTTATATTTGTGCTGTTTATTTAGGAAAGCAGGATTTGATTCATAAAACGACCATTTTGAGAATGTATGATGGTTTGGCCTGGCTGATGCAGATTGTGTTATTCCTGACTTTAGGTCTGTTGGTGTTTCCTTCTGAAATAGTTCCTTTCATCGGTATTGGATTGCTTATATCTTTATTTCTTATTTTGATTGCTCGTCCTGTAAGTGTTTTTCTGAGTTTAGTATTTTTTAAGATGAAATTAAGGCGGCGGCTCTATATTTCCTGGGTAGGGTTGCGTGGTGCTGTACCTATTGTATTTGCTACTTATCCGCTTCTTGCCGGAATAGATAAGGCAGACATAATATTCAATATTGTTTTCTTTATTTCGGTTACATCCGTTTTAATTCAGGGAACTTCTTTATCTCTTGTTGCCAAGTGGTTAAAGGTGGCTATTCCGGAGGAAGATAAAAAAGTAACCGAAGTAGATCGGTTGATTTTTGAACTGCCAAAATCCTCCAGCAGAGAAATTAAAATATCGCCTGATGCGTTTGCCGTTGATAAAAGAATCGTAGATTTAGATTTTCCAAAGTCCGCATTTATTGTGATGATTAGTAGAAATGGATCGTATATTCGTCCGAGTGGTGAAACCGTGTTAAAAGCTAATGATGTGTTGACTGTAATTGCAGATAGTATAGGAGATTTCCCTTCAGTAGAACAATCTCTGATGGAATCTGTAAAATAAAAAATTAAAATACACGAATCCCTCCCAGGAAAGTGGCTTTTACTTGAGCTTTTAGTGTGTCTTTTATGTCAACTTCCATAATATCTTTATTCATGATGACGAAATCTGCAAACTTACCGGGTTCCAAACTTCCTTTTTCCTCTTCTTCGAAATTGAGTCTGGCCGGCCAAATAGTCATTCCTCGCAGTGCCTCTTCTCTAGAAAGGGCTTCCTCCGGCAAGAAACCGTTTTGGGGATAACCCTTTTTATCTTGTCGGGTAACTGCCGCATAAAAAGTCGTCATGGGGTTGATATCTTCCACTGGAAAATCAGTACCCAAGGGGAGCCAACCGTTTTGTTGAAGCAAAGTCTTATAAGCATAAGCATAGGTCTTTGAGTGTTTGATTCCTGAAGTTCTTTCTTTTCCAAGTCTTTCTTCTGCCCAGTGCATATCAGTGGTTGCATGTGTAGGTTGAACAGACGGAATAATCTGATAATCTCTGAAAAAATGCAGGTCGTCTTTGTGAACAAACTGCGCATGTTCTATCCGCCAATGTCTATTCTTTTGACCTTTTAATGCTTTGGCATAAGCCTGAAGTACCATGCGATTAGCCGCATCTCCAATAGCATGTGTGCACATTTGAAACTCAGAATTTGCTAGCCTTAATGCAGTTTCTTCGAAATGTGAAGGCTCATTTAAGAAAAAACCATTCCAGCCGGGTCTATCCACATAATCTTTTAACATACAGGCGCCTCGGGATCCTAATGCGCCATCTGAAAATAGTTTAAAAGAATTGATATTTAAAAAATCTGTTTTATAAGGACCTTTTTGAAGATAATAGTCATAGTTTTCTTGCTTATCAGAAATCATGATGTTCAAACGCATTTTTAAGATACCTTCTTTTTGTAAATATGCGATGAATTCAATCATTTCCCTATCTAATCCACAGTCATCTATAGTTGTTAATCCGACTGCAAAACAATTTTCCTGCGCATCCAAAAGACATTTTTGTTTTTCAGATAAAGTAGGCACAGGTATTTTTTCTTTGATAAGATTTATTGCATTGTCCAAAAGTATTCCGGTTGGTTTTCCATTTTTAAGCTGTACTTCCCCGCCCTCAACGATTGTTTCAGCTTTTATGCCGGCAATATCTAAGGCTTTTTGGTTAGCAATAGCGGCGTGTTCATCTACACGAATAAGGAAGACGGGCTTATCCGGAAACAACTGGTTTAATTTCTGATTGTCGGGAAGCCGGGGCGTATCCCATAAATTTTGATCCCATCCACGACCTTGTATCCATTCTATATTGTTTTTTTTAGAGAAAATATGCACTTTTTCTAAAACTTCCTGCCACGATTTGGTATCTTTTAATTCGGTTGCCTGCAAAGATTGACCATAAAAATAAAAATGCGCATGTGCATCAATAAACCCCGGATATACAGGATATCCTTTTGCATCATGCATTTTGGGTGCTTCATATTGGTCTAAAATGCTAATATTACTACCTGTTGCCCGTATTTTTCCATTTGATATTGCCATGGCTTCACATTGACTAAAATTTTGATCTACGGTATAAATCTTAGCATGATGCAGGATAAAATCAACTCTTTTTTTCATGGATAATTCAATCAATTTAGTTCAAATGTAGGTTGTTATGCAAACAAGTGAAAAACTTTTCCGAAATTGCACATAAAAAATCTCATCCATGAAGCAATTTCTTTCGGTCAATGACGTTTTAGATATTTCTAAATTGGTAGAAAGTGCCAAAGCCTATAAAAAGAATCCTTTTAAAAATACGGAGTTGGGCAGAAATAAAACCTTGGGTATGTTGTTTTTAAATCCAAGTATGCGTACCCGATTGAGTACACAGGTTGCAGCTAAACGCCTGGGCATGGAGCCTGTTATTTTTAATATTGATAAAGAAGGTTGGCAGTTGGAGTTTGAAGATGGTGTGATAATGGATGGAAACAAGTCTGAGCATGTGAAAGAAGCTGCAGCTGTCATGGGAATGTATTTTGATATTATGGCGATTCGCACCTTTCCCGGATTGAAGGATAGAGAAGAAGATTATCAGGAAAAATATATATCCCAGTTTGTAAAACATGCAGGTGTTCCCATTGTAAGTATGGAAAGTGCGACGCTTCATCCTTTGCAGAGTTTGACAGATATATTGACGATGTCGGAAAATTTTGATTTCTCTTCGGGTAGAAAGCCCAAAGTGGTGATGACTTGGGCACCACATAAAAAGGCTTTGCCACAGTCTGTACCAAATTCATTTGCACAATGGACGAATGCCTGGGGAAAAGCGAATTTTGTGATTACTCATCCGGAAGGTGGTGGTTATGAATTGGATGAGAAATTTACAGCAGGAGCCACGATTGAATATGATCAGGAGAAGGCGCTGGAAGATGCTGATTTTATATATGTAAAAAGCTGGTCTTCTTATAGGGATTATGGAAAAATAAATTGTACCGATCCTTCTTGGATGATGACAGCAGATAAATTAGAAAATACCCATCAGGCCAAAGTGATGCATTGCCTGCCGGTACGCCGTAATTTGGTTATTGGAGATAATATTTTAGATGGTAATAGTTCTTTGGTGGTGGAAGAAGCAGGAAATAGAGTGTGGGCAGCTCAGGCTGTTTTGGCGGAGATATTGAAGAATATTTAGTATTTTTGAATAGATGCTGAAGAAAAACCTATATGTGATTTCAGGATGTTATGGTACCTCAAAAACTACGGCTTCTTATACTATTTATTATGCTTTTAATTTCACGTAGAGTTTGCAAAGAATTTATGCAGAGTAAACGCAAAGAGATATAAGTCTAGGCGTTCTTTGCGAGAAAACTTAGCGTCCTTTGCGTGCAACCCTTTCAAAGAAAATGAAGAATTCTAAAGAAAATCTATACATTATCAAAGTTGGTGGAAATATTATTAATAATAACACCTCCTTACAGTCTTTTCTAAAAGATTTTGCTGCTATAAAAGGGAAAAAAATTCTGGTACATGGTGGTGGGAAAAAAGCCACCGAAATAGGTAGAAAATTAGGTATAAAACCCAATTATAAAAATGGACGACGTATTACAGACAAGAAAACCATCGATCTAGTGACCATGGTTTATGGCGGACTTATCAATAAACAAATTGTTGCGCAGTTGCAAGCGTTGAATTGTAATGCCATTGGATTGACCGGAGCCGACGCCAATATTATCCCAGCTAATAAAAGACCGGTTGAGGAAGTAGATTATGGATTTGTAGGAGATATTGAGAACAAAAGGTTGAATGCTAAAAGCTTGAAGCTTTTCATAGAAAATAATTTAGTCACCGTATTTGCTGCACTTACGCATGACCAAAAAGGACAGATGCTGAATACCAATGCAGATACTATTGCTTCTTCTCTGGCGATTTCTCTATCTAAAGCTTATGAGGTGCGTTTGATTTATTGTTTTGAAAAAAAAGGGATTTTAAAAAATATGGAAGATGATGACAGTGTTGTTCCTTTGATGAATAAAGAAATTTATGAACAAATGTTGGCAGCTGATGAACTCTTTGAAGGAATTCTTCCAAAGTTATACAATGCTTTTCGGGCTATTGACGAGGGAGTAGATAGTGTGCTGATTGGACATGCAGATGATATTATTGAAAATACAGGAGAAAAAATATCGGGAACTTTAATTGTAGCTTAATGGAAATAGATAGTTTGTATTCAGATGCCGTAGATCTATTAAAAAGATTGATTGAAATCCCTTCCTTGAGTAGGGAGGAAGACCAAACTGCTTCTGAATTATGCCTTTTTTTAGGGAAAAATAAAATTGCACATAATAGAATAGGCCATAACGTGTGGGCGGTAAATAAATATTTTGATGACAATAAACCAACTATTCTGCTTAATTCCCATCATGATACTGTGAAACCTAATCCTGCTTATACTCGTGATCCATTTAAAGCAGTAGTTGAAGATGGTAAACTTTATGGTTTGGGTAGTAATGATGCCGGCGGATCGGCAGTATCTCTTCTCGCAGCTTTCCGTTATTTTTATGAAAAGAAAAATTTGAATTATAATTTGGCTGTGGCTATTACAGCAGAAGAAGAAATTTCCGGGAAAAATGGAATTGAAAGTCTTTTGCCTCATTTGCCAAAAAATATTGAATTTGCTATGGTGGGAGAGCCTACGCTGACAGAGGTGGCAATAGCAGAAAAAGGATTGATGGTATTAGATGGAATGGCTTATGGAAAACCCGGACATGCAGCCAGAGAAGAAGGTGTAAATGCAATTTATGAGGTTTTAGAAGATATTCAATGGTTCAAAGATTATTGCTTTGAAAGGATTTCTGATACTTTAGGTCCGGTAAAAATGACGGTTTCAGTAATTCAGGCCGGAAAGCAACACAATGTAGTCCCCGCTGAATGTCATTATGTGGTGGATGTGAGAATAACGGATGAATACAGTCATGAAGAAGTGTTGCAGACTATTCGTGAACACGTTAAAAGCAAAGTTGTGCCCCGTTCTACTCGTTTGCGTTCATCTGCTATTGATAAAAACCACTCTATTGTGAAAGCCGCAGAAAAACTTCGAAAAAACACTTATGGTTCACCAACCATGTCTGATCAGGCTTTGATTCCATATCCTTCCATTAAGGTTGGTCCCGGAGATTCTGCGCGATCTCATAGTGCGGACGAGTATATCGGATTGGAAGAAATAAAAGAAGGAATTAAAACCTATATTGGCTTATTGGAAGCCGTGATGTAAGGAATTGCATGGTTATTGTAATAATATAGTGTAACTGATTTTAGTAAGAAATTAAAAATTAAATTATTATGAAAAATGTATGGAAAGTATTAGGTATTCTTTGTTTAGTTTTTGTGATAGCTTCTTGTAGTAAAGATGATGATCCGGCAAATAATGATTTGTTTGTAGGAACGTATAATGGAAGTGTTGGATTTAACGACGATGAGAGTAATATCTCTGCAGATAGTAGTTCTGTGACAGTAGTAAAAGTAGGAGATGATTACAACTTTAAATTTAATGAAAGTGGTATTCCAGCACTCACCGGCGTTGAATTTAAAGAGGATGGAGATAATGGAATTATCAATATAGATTTTGAAGAAGGTGTACAAGTTGTGAGAATAGATGAATCCAATTTGACAATTATGTATTCTGAAGATGGACAAACATGGACTGCAAATTGTACAAGATAGAACTTGACAAGGAACATAATGAGAGGGCAGCGATTAAGTTCGTTGCCCTTTTTTAATGAGTTCTGCTCGTTTGTGAATGGAGTGTTTTATGCGTAGGGCACAGAGGATTTAGAAACTAATATATTCATAGTGAAGGAGTGCGTAAATGAAAATACAGTTAGAGAATTATTATAGTTTACACGGCATTACTTCAAAAATTTGCATAATAAATCCTAATTTTGACTTTATTATCTTATTTATTTATGGTATGGGATATGCTTGGCGAGTTTTAGCTGTTTATTACCCATGCTATATATAAGGTTATGATGACTAACCTTTAAAAACAGATGTATGAAACTGTGGCAAAAAAATAAAAATTCTCTGGAGGCAGTAGATAAATTTACCGTAGGTAAAGACCGGGAAATGGATTTACAGCTGGCTCCATTTGATGTGTTGGGATCGCTGGCACATATAAAAATGCTTCATTCGGTGAATCTTTTATCGGGGGAAGATTTGGAAATTCTTACGAAGGAATTAAAAAAGATTTACAAGGAAATTGAAGCCGGTACTTTTAGACTTGAAGAGGATGTAGAAGATATACATTCTCAGGTAGAGCTGTTGCTTACACAGCGATTGGGAGATGCAGGAAAGAAGATTCACAGCGGTCGTTCCAGAAACGATCAGGTGATGGTGGATTTGAAATTATTTCTGAGAGATGAGCTGGAAATCTTAGTTAAGGAAGTGAATACTTTCTTTCATCAGTTACTTGAGTTGAGTGAGAAATATAAAAATTATTACTATCCCGGATATACGCATTTTCAGGTGGCTATGCCATCTTCATTTGGTCTTTGGTTTGGTGCTTATGCCGAAAGTCTGGTGGATGATATGCATACTTTGCAGGCAGCATATAGGATTGTGAATAAAAATCCTTTGGGTTCGGCAGCTGGATATGGCTCGTCTTTTCCGTTGAACCGAACAATGACTACGGATTTGTTGGGGTTTGAAAATCTGAATTACAATGTAGTATATGCACAAATGGGAAGAGGTAAGTTAGAGCAAATGGTGTCACAGGCTTTGTCCAATGTGGCAGCTACAATTTCGAAAATGGCTATGGACGCTTGCGTTTATAACAGTCAGAATTTTGGATTTATTAGTTTTCCGGATGAATTAACTACAGGATCTTCCATTATGCCGCACAAGAAAAATCCGGATGTCTTTGAATTGATTCGTGGGCATGCAAACAAGATTAAGGCATTACCAAACGAATTGATGTTGATTGCTTCTAATCTGCCTTCAGGATATCACAGGGATTTACAATTATTAAAAGAAAATTTCTTTCCTGCTTTTGATGATTTGAAGAATTGCATGAGTATGGCTTCTTTGATGTTCGACAATATTCGTATTAAAGAAGATGTTTTGAAGGATGATAAGTACAAATATTTATTTAGTGTAGAAGAAGTGAATAAATTAGTTTTACAGGGCGTTCCCTTCAGAGATGCATATAAAAAGGTGGGAATAGCAATTGAGAAAGAGGCTTTTGATTATTCTACAGATATTCATCATACACATGAAGGTAGTTTAGGAAATCTTTGTAATGACGAAATTAAGAAAATGATGGATGAGGTATTAATGAAATTCGGCTTTGAAAAGACGCATGAAGCTATCGGGAAATTGTTAAAGTCGTAAGTCGGTAAGTCAATGAGTCAACCAATTCCATCTATGTCAAGCCTGTCTGGCTGGAGACAGGGCTTCGGTGGGCGGGTTTACTTGCCGGAGTTTTAACAATGGCAGGTAATTAAACATAGTAAACCAGTAAACCTAATCAACAATGAAATTTAATTTCCATAAATATCACGGGGCAGGGAAAGATTTTCTACTCTTGGATAATCGTGAAAAACAGTATGAAAACATAGATAAGTACGACCTGTTCCTTTTGTGCGATAGGCATTTTGGAGTAGGAGCAGATGGAGTCGTTTTATTGAATTCAAATCCTGAGGTGGATTTTTCAATTCAAGTATATCTTCCTAATGGAAAGGAAGTAGCAATGAGTGGAGCCGGAGGGCGATGTGCTGTACTGTTTGCACATACTTTAGGGGTAATAAAACAACAGGAAACTACTTTTCTTGCTCATGATGGTATTCATCATGCAAAGTTGTTGGAAGATAATCAGGTCTCTCTGTCAATGAAAGATGTAACCAAAGTCGATTTTGGATATGATACGGCTGTTTTTGATTTGGGTATCCCTCATTGTGTGAAGTTTACAGAATATCTGGGTGATGCCGATATGATAAAGGAGGGGAGAAAATTGAGAGCCTCTGATGACTTTAAGGAAACAGGTGTAAGTTTGAGTTATTTAGAATATGGAACACAGGCGTTGGAAGTGAGAACTTATGAGATGGGAGTAGAAGATGAAGTGTTATCCAGTACCGCTGGTGCAATGGTATCTGCAATGGTGGTTTCTGGAAACCAAAGTCAACATTATTCTGTTCCGGTAAAGATGAAAGGTGGAGATATTGAGGTGAGTTTTGATAAAGAAAACCAGCAGACATATAGGAACATTCTGATTACAGGACCCACAGAAAAAGTCTTTGAAGGTGAGATTACACTCAAAGAAAAGTGGAGACACAGAGTATCGTTGTACGATAAGATTGTAGGCTTGAAAACCTAAAATAAACAGACTTTTCTAATCCTTTTTCAACCTTGGAAAGGTTGTATGTAAGAGATAAACTTTTTTGCTAAAAAAAATAACAATTACCTTTGTGTAATATACTAACTCAAGTAAAAATCACTTTATGAGAAGATTTTTTTTATTAATCCCTTTTTTTATATTTTTAGGTTTATTACCACAACAAGTTTTTGCGCAACAAGCATCTGTTTATAATCCGTATGATGTGTTTGATGCGCATTTTTTTAGTCAGGACGGGAATAATTTAAGAGCGGCAGATGGCGCTCCGGGATCTGATTACTGGCAGAATAAAGCGGATTATGAAATTCATACGATATTAGAAGTGGCGGATACCTTGGTGAAAGGAAAGGTAAATATTCATTATACCAACAATAGCCCGCATGATTTACAATATTTATGGCTTCAATTAGATCAGAATCTTTTTGATAAAAATTCCAGAGGTGCTGCTACTACACCAACTTCAGGAGATCGTTTTGATGTAAGAGGGGTACAAAATGGTGGATATCAAATTCAGTCTGTTTCGGTACAATACAAAGGCGATAATTATGATATTGAGCCGGTGATTAATGATACACGGATGCAGATTAGACTGCCTTTTAAAATGAAAGGTAATGGAACAAAGATTAGAATAAATGTGGCCTATGATTTCCATATTCCACGTTATGGTGCGGATCGTATGGGACGGCAAAAGACCGAAAAAGGTATCATTTATCAGATAGCGCAGTGGTACCCCAGAATGTGTGTCTATGATGATATTGTGGGCTGGAATACGGTACCTTACACCGGCTTGGGGGAATTTTATCTAGAGTACGGAGATTTTGATTATTATGTGACCGTGCCGGCTGATATGATTGTAGCCGGATCAGGAGTTTTACAAAACCCGAAAGAAGTACTGACCAGAAAAGAAAGAAAAAGACTAGAAAAAGCAAAAAATAGTGATGAAAGCATATTTGTTATTTCTCCGGAGGAGGTAGGGGCTAGATCTACGCGTCCAAAACATAGCGGCACTTTAACCTGGCATTTTACCATGGAAAATACAAGAGATATTTCCTGGGCCGCTTCTACCTCTTTTATATGGGATGCGGCTAAGATTAACTTCCCTTCAGGACGAAATGGTTTGGCTATGTCTGTGTATCCTGCTGAAAGTAAAGGTCAGGCAGCTTATGGTCGTGCGACGCAATATCTAAAGAAGAGCATAGAATTTTATTCTGAAAATTATTTTGAATATCCCTGGACCAAGGCTACTGTAGTGGCCGGAGTCGCATTAGGAATGGAATATCCCGGCATTGTATTTTGCAGTTATAAAAATAAAGGAAAGGGGTTATGGATGGATGTGACCCATGAAATAGGACATAATTGGTTTCCTATGATTGTGGGGAGTAACGAGCGTATGCACATGTGGCAGGATGAAGGATTGAATACCTTTATTAATGAATTTGCTTCTGATTGGTTTAATGAGGGCGAATATGCAGGTGGATTTACAAATAATCTTCCTTTACGGATGGGAAAAATGATGCCGCGTTTCAAAGAATCATTATCCGTACCAACTTATTCTATGGGATTGAAGGATTATAACCAATATTATTTTAAAACTAAATTAGCGCTAGATATCTTGAGAAACAATGTTTTGGGTGCTGATCGTTTTGATTATGCTTTTAAAATTTATATCAACCGCTGGGCTTTTAAACATCCCCAGCCTATTGATTTTTTCCGTACAATGAATGATGCTACCGGAGAAAAACTGGACTGGTACTGGAAAGAATGGTTTTATACCACCTGGACTTTAGATCAGGCCGTTAAAGAGGTGAAGTATAAAGATGAGAATTCCTCAAAAGTGGCATTGATTACTATTGAAAATTTGGGAAAAATGGCTTTGCCGGTGATGATGAAGATTAAGCTTGCAAACGGAAAAACAACGTTTAAAAAACTTCCTGTGGATATTTGGCAACGTGGAGGAGAATGGACTTTTGAATTTGATTCTGATAGTAAAATAGAAAGCATTACGATTGACCCGCAGAAGGATTATCCTGATACGGATAGAAGTAATAATGTTTGGGTAGCAGAATAAGTTGATTTATTTACCTTCTTTAAGCACCGAGTAGCATAAGTTTTAGATGCGATTCGGTGCTTTTTTTGCTTTAAATATTCAGAAGAAAGTTTTTGATAAGTAAGAAAAATGGTGGACTTTTAACCATTGAATAAATATACTTTTATTGAATAAAAAACTGCTTATGTTTTTTCAACATATTTATGATCAAACCCTGGCTCAGGGAAGTTATGTTATTGGCTGTCAGCAGACAGGGGAGGCGCTTGTGATAGATGCCAAAAGAGATATTGATACTTATTTAGAAGTTGCCAAGGAGAATGAATTAAAGATAACCTGTATCGCAGAGACGCATATTCATGCCGATTTTCTCTGTGGATCCAGGGAATTGGCAGCTGTAACAGGAGCAAAAATGTATTTGTCTGATGAAGGAGGAGAAGGCGAACAATATGAATTTTCACATGAAGGTATGCACGATGGAGATCTTATTCACGTAGGAAATCTCTCTTTGAAAGTATTGCATACTCCCGGACATACTCCGGAGAGTGTTAGTTTTCTATTGACTGATCACCCGGCAAGTGAAGAACCAGTAATGATATTTACCGGGGATTTTGTTTTTGTTGGAGATGTAGGTCGTCCTGACTTGTTAGAAGAATCTGCCGGAATGAAGGGAACGAAAGAAGAAGGGGCAAAGCAAATGTTTGCTTCGTTGCAACTTTTTTTGGGATTACCGGATTTTGTACAGGTATGGCCGGCTCATGGTGCAGGTTCAGCCTGTGGGAAATCTTTAGGTGCTGTTCCAAGCTCAACAGTTGGTTACGAGAAAAAACAAAATTGGGCTTTGCAATTTGGAAATGATGAAAAAGGTTTTATTGACAAACTATTAGAAGGACAACCGGAGCCGCCAAGGTATTTTTCCATGATGAAGGTGTTGAATAAGGTGGCAAGACCATTAAAGATTGGGATACCTAAAATACCCTTACTGACTAAAAATGAATTTGAAGACGCTTTGGATAAAGGACTGAAGGTGATTGATGCACGTTCTGATGAGGATTTTGGTGATGGCCATTTGCCCGGCACTATCAATATTCAAAATACCGACGCTTTTGCTACCTGGATGGGCTGGATGGTCGATTACCAAGAGCCGTTTGTTTTGATTGCGAAAGAGGAAGAAATAGAAGAAATTGCTCGCAAGTTGATGCGTATCGGATTGGATAATGTGTATGGCTACTTTTCTAATCTGGGTGATTTTGTTTTTGATTTAGACTTTGGGGAATTAATGGAAACGGATGATGTTAAACAGCTTTTTGAAGAAAATAAAGCACTGCAGATTGTAGATGTACGTGGTTCTTCGGAATATGCCTCCGGACATATAAAAGGAGCAAAACATGTTTTTGTGGCAACATTAGAAGAAAATTTAGATCAATTAGATAAAGATAAGGAGACTGTAGTCTATTGTCAGTCGGGAATGCGTTCAGCACTTGCTTATTCTTTATTAAAGAAAAATGGTTACGAAAACGTCAAGAATTACTGCAAAGGAATGACTGGCTGGCTAGCTGCCGGCTGTCAAGTAATATAACAAACTAGTCTAATGCGCTTCCAGCCAATTTTTTCCTGTTCCCAATTCCACTTCTAATGGCACTTCCATTTTCATGGCGTTTTCCATTTTGTCTTTAATCAATGGTTGAATATCCTCTAATTCCTCTTTAGGAACGTCAAAAACCAATTCGTCATGTACTTGTAAAATCATTTTAGATTGGGATTTTTTGCTTCTTAATTCTTTATCAATCTCCACCATGGCCAACTTAATCATGTCAGCGGCTGTACCCTGAATAGGCATGTTGATAGCATTTCTTTCTGCAAATCCACGAACAAAAGAATTGGAGGAGTTGATATCGGGTAGCCAGCGTTTTCTGCCCATAAGGGTTTCTACATAGCCATGTTCTTTAGCGAACTCTTTCTGGCTATCCATAAATTTTTTAATTGCCGGATATTCTTCAAAATATGTGTTGATAAGTTGTTTGGCTTCGGTACGACTTACATTAATGTTTTCAGATAATCCGAAAGCACTTACACCATAAATGATTCCGAAGTTGACACTTTTAGCATTCCTTCTCAACTCCTGTGTAACTTCTTCTAGTGGGATTTTATAGACTTTTGAAGCGGTAGTCGTATGAATATCCTGTCCATTTTTATATGCCGCAATCATGTGTTCGTCTCCCGCAATAGATGCAATAATTCGGAGTTCAATCTGAGAATAATCTGCAGATATTAAAATATGATTATTGTCTCTTGGAACAAAAGCTTCCCGAATAGCGCGTCCTCTTTCAGTTCTTACCGGAATGTTTTGTAGATTAGGATTGTTGGAGCTGAGTCTGCCGGTGACTGTAACTGCCTGATTATAAGAAGTATGAATTCTTCCTGTTTCTTTGTTTATTAGCTTAGGGAGTGCATCAATATAGGTGGATTTTAGCTTGCTGAGTTCTCGATAGATTAGAATTTCTTCCACGATTTGATGTTTGGAAGCTAATTTTCTAAGAATATCTTCTCCGGTTTTATATTGTCCTGTTTTAGTCTTTTTAGGTTTCTCTACCAGTTTCAATTTATCGAATAATATGGCTCCCAATTGTTTTGGCGATGCTAAATTAAAGGTCGTTCCCGCTTGTTCATAAATGCTGTCCGATCGTTCTTTTATCTCTTTGTTAATTGCTTTAGACTGTTTTTCTAAGATAGTTTTATCTACTTTTACACCCTCTGATTCCATGGATAAGATGGGATAAATGGTAGGCATTTCGACTTTATCAAAAAGTGTTTTTACCTTTTTTTCTTCAAGAAGCGGGAGAAAAATTTCTTTAAGTTGAAAAGTAATATCTGCATCTTCTCCTGCATATTCTGAGACTTTTTCAGGAGTGATATTGCGCATGTTTCCTTGTTTTTTCCCTTTTTTACCAATGAGATCGCTTATGGGCTGTGGTTGATAATGCAGATATTTAAAAGCCAAGGTATCCATATTCCTTCTGCCATCCGGATCAATCAGGTAATGCGCCAGCATGGTATCGAAAAGCCGTCCCTTGATTGTATAACCATAACGACCAATAACCAACAAATCATATTTGATATTTTGACCAATAATGAGGATATCTTTTTTTTCGAAGATCTGTCTGAATTCTTCCAGAATATTTTTGGTATCATCCCAATTCTCAGGGGTCGGAACATAAAAAGCTGTCCCTTTTTTAAAGGAAAAACTCATGCCTACAATTTCTGCTATGTGTGCGTTGGTACTGGTTGTTTCCGTGTCAAAAGAGATTTCTTTCTGCTGAAGAAGTTGTGTAATGAGTCTTTTTCGATCTTTTTCAGTTTCTACAAGCTGGTAATCATGCTCCGTTGATTCCAAATTTTTTACTGCATTTTCAGTCTGACTCGTTTCCTTTTTATTACTGTCTTGGGAAGCGAACATGTCAAGTTGACCTCCTTTAGGTACGTTATCGGTGATTGAAAAATCCTCTCCTAAGATTCTTCTTCCCAAAGAACGGAATTCTAATTCATTGAAAATATCTTCTAATACTTTTGTATTTCTGTCGGTAATAATTAACTCTTTTTCGTTGAATGAAATCGGAACATCAGTGATAATCGTAGCCAGTTTTTTGGAAAGAAGAGCCTGTTCCTTATTTGCCCGTACTTTTTCTCCCAATTTTCCTTTAATATCATCGGCGGAAGCTACTAATTCTTCAACAGAAGTATATTTTTTCAATAATTTAATGGCAGTTTTTTCTCCCACTCCGGGAATACCGGGAATGTTGTCTGCCGCATCTCCCATTAGACCTAGAATATCTATAACCTGGGATACGTTGTCGATTTCCCATTTTGCACAGATTTCTTTGGGCCCCATAATGCTTTCTTTATTTCCCCCTTTAGGTGGTTTATACATGAAGATTTGGTCTGATACCAATTGCCCATAATCTTTATCGGGAGTGACCATGTAGGTGGTGTATCCTTTTTGAGCTGCTTCTATTGCGAGGGTGCCAATGATGTCATCCGCTTCATATCCATCTAATTCTATGCAGGGAATGTTGAAGCCTTTTGCTATTTTTTTGATGTCCGGGATAGCTTTTAAAATATCTTCAGGCGTATCTTCACGATTGGCTTTGTAAGCCTCATAAGTAATATGTCTTTCGGTAGGAGCGTGGGTGTCAAAGGCGATGGCTATATGCGTAGGATTCTCTTTTTGTAGTAAGTTGTAGAGTGCGGTAGTGAAACCAAATTGAGCATTGGTGTTTTTTTTCTTTGTCGTCATTCGTGGATTACGAATCAGGGCATAGTAGGCACGATAAATCAATGCCATGGCATCTAATAAAAATAATTTTTTCTCCATGTTGCTAAAGTAAGATTAATTCCCTGTTTTTGAGAAAAGATATTTTCGACCTTAAGTTTTAAAAAAAATAAAAACTTATACCTAAATTTTTAGAAATTGCGCAGTTTAATAATGATTTAATTATATTAGCTTTGTACCTGCAATCAGGCATTATAAAAATGCTGTTTAATAGTGCTAAACCGATCAGCTTCTATGGCAAAAAAGAAAAAGAATTTACCTAAAATACTCATTATTGATGATGAAATGAGTATCCGAAAGACATTAAAGGATATATTGAGCTATGAGGATTATACAGTAGAAACAGCTACCAATGGGGTAGAAGGTTTTAATCTGATTCAGAAAATTGACTTTGCCGCCGTGCTTTGTGACATTAAGATGCCAAAGATGGACGGAATGGAATTTTTGGAAGAGAGTCAGAAAATAAAACCGGATTTGCCGGTTATTATGATTTCCGGACATGGAGATATCGACACTGCTGTAAGTGCGGTGAAAGGGGGAGCTTATGATTATATTGCTAAGCCACCGGATTTGAATCGCATCTTAGTCACCATAAAGAATGCTTTAGAAAAAAAGCATTTAACCACCGAAACCAAGACGCTGAGGAAGAAAGTGTCTAAAGGATATGAAATCATTGGTGAATCTGATGCCATTAAAGAAATCAAAGAAACCATTGAGAAAGTAGCACCTACGGAAGCCCGGGTATTAATCACTGGTGATAATGGGGTTGGAAAGGAGCTAGTAGCACATTGGCTGCATGACAAGAGTGAACGGAATGAATGCCCGCTGGTAGAGGTGAATTGTGCGGCTATTCCCTCTGAATTGATTGAGAGTGAGCTCTTTGGACATGAAAAAGGGTCTTTTACTTCGGCGAATAAGCAGCGAATCGGAAAATTTGAACAAGCGGATGGCGGCACTATTTTTCTGGATGAAATAGGGGATATGAGCTTGAGTGCACAAGCCAAAGTGCTGCGTGCATTACAAGAAAAGAAAATAGCCCGCGTTGGTGGCGATAAAGAAATAGAGGTAGATGTAAGGGTTATTGCGGCCACCAATAAAGAGTTACAGGAAGAAATAGAAGAGAATAAATTTAGAATAGATTTATATCACCGACTGAGTGTTATTATTATTCATGTTCCTGCTTTGAAGGAAAGAAAAGAAGATATTCCGTTATTGGTCGATTATTTTTTGACGACGGTGTGCAACGAGTATGGTATCGCTAAAAAGGAAATAGATAAAGAGGCAATTTCTGCATTACAAAAACATGACTGGTCCGGTAATATACGTGAATTGAGAAATGTGGTAGAGCGTTTGATTATACTTTCGGATAAGAAGATTACAAAGAAGGATGTAGAGGCTTTTGTGGTGCTTAAAAGATAAGTAGGATTAGGGGGATAATGTTCGATTGAGAGATATCTTAGAACTATTAAGTTGTATTTATATTTTATTTTTATCTGTTTAAGATAAGCGTTATCTTTACCAATGATGTTCTAAGTGTTTAATACAAAGGTATGATCTCAAAGAAAAGAGGGGGAGGGGGTGTCTTATTTACTTTTCTGTTGGTTATGACTTTCTGTTTAGCGAGTGATAAATCTTCTGCCCAGGTAGATGCTCATTTTTCTCAGTACTATGCCTACCCTCTCTGGCTTAATCCGGGATTAACAGGAAGAATTGATGGAAGTTTTAGGGTGTCTGCAAATTTTAAGAGCCAATGGGCTTCTATTGCGACACCTTATCAAACGATGGCATTGTCATTTGATACGCATGCTTTTAATCATTTAAGCCTTGGAATAACTGTATTGAATCAAACTGCCGGGGATGCGGGGTATCAGTATCTAAATGTACTGGGATCGATAGCATATGAAGTCGTTTTTGATGAAAATAGCGATCATATTCTTAGTATAGGTGTACAATCAGGTATTATTAATCGGCGTATAGATCCTGCTCAGTTTCGCTCAGGAAGTCAATGGAATCCTATTTTAGGATTTGATCCTACTATTCCTAATGGAGAAAAAATTTCGAGAACTTCTATTTTAGGACTTGATGCTAACGTTGGGATTTTTTATACCAATAGAAGTGAATATACACACTTTCAGCCATTTGTGGGGATGAGTCTTTATCATTTATCTAGACCATCCAATTCCTTTTTGACAGGTTCTGATGATAGACTTCCCATGCGATTGAATATTCATGGAGGAGTTCGGATGGAAGTTAATAACAGGTTTAGTTTGACTCCTCATTTCCTATATTTGCGACAAGGAGAGGTAGATGAAAAGGTTGGAGGGTTATATGGACAATATAGCCTGAATAATCAACTAGATTTTATTTTAGGAACTACGCTGCGGTATAATGATGCTATTATTCCGTATATTGGAATTCTCTTTAATAATTTTAATTTAGGTTTGAGTTATGATGTGAATATATCAGATTTAGCTGTTGCTTCTATGAATAATGGCGGCATTGAGCTTTCGTTGTCTTTTGTACGACATCAAAAGTCTTCCTCGTCTATTCAGCTTAGTTGTCCAAGGTTTTAACTCATGGGAAGTTTGAATGAAAATAGGATAAAATGGTTTGTATTCTGTTGTGGAATATTATTGCTATTGAATGTTCCCGTATTGGCACAATTGCCAATCACCTCCTGTAAGAAAGTAAACCAATGGGAATTTAATTGGTTTTATCTTTATGATAATCCTCCTAAAGATGGAATTGTTATAAAGTCGCATACCTTATCTGGTAGTGAAGGAGGATATACTTTTGATCTATTTTCCTTAGATAATTCTTTTAATATAAAAATAAATGGAACCTGGATAGCAGAACAAGAAATTCAATTTCAAGCCAATAAAACACCCAATACAACACCCAATATAAGGTTTGTTGATAATGATAGATATGGCATAGATGTAAAAGATGTTTATAATTTAAAAGGCAATAATGAATATCCAATTCTTAGAGTCAAAATTAGTGCTACCGGCGAAGTAAGCATGTTTGGCGTAAAGAAAAGCTATGGTGAATTGAAGAAACTGGAACTATTTAATGGGAATTCTTTTAGTAGAGTAAATTGGTATTCTTCTAAAAAGAATACAGTCGTTTTTAAACAATCATTTTTACATACGACTGCGATAGAGGGAAATGGGTATGGAATAGCTTGCTCACTCTTTTTGGTAGCTTCTGATATTAATCAGACTATAGCAGAGCAGAGTATAGAGGGGAATGTATTGACGAATGATAAAGGAAAGGATTTACAGGTTATCTCTATGACATCCAAAAGAGGAAATGGAATTGACCAAAATATAACATTAGGGGTGGAGACGCCTGTTTATACAGAAAACAATGAGTTAGCAGGAAGATTTGAATGGCATAATAAAGGAAGTTATACTTTTATACCGGATAAAGGTTTTTCAGGTAAGATTACAATCTATTATAAAGCAAAAGATCAAAATAATTATGAAGAAAAAACTTCGTTAAAAATTACTGTGATTCCAAAAGTAAATCCTATAAAAAATAATCCGCCTATTGCTCAAAATGATTTAGCATATGCATATTCAGAAAGTACATTTGCTTCTAATATTTTAAATAATGATATGGATCCGGACGATGACCAACTCACAGTTGGTTCGTTCAAACAAGGTTCAAAGTCTTTTGAAACAGGTCAACGTATTCAGGTTTCAGGTACTGATATGGAAGAAAATCAGGTGGAGCATGCAGGATTCTTTTCTATGAAGACTGATGGCGATTACGAATTTGAGCCCGAGGTAGGTTTTTTAGGGATAATAAATCCTATTTTGTATGTTATAAAAGATGGAAAGGGGGCGAGTGATCAAGCTGAGTTAAGGATAACAGTTTTAGAGAATGAAGATAATCAAACCTTCGCCAATGATGATGCCAATGCAGTTCCTAAAAGAAAGGCTATTTTCGGGAATATCTTACATAATGATAATGACCCGGAAGGTGATCAGCAGAAGGTAATTATGGTTACGGTTAAAGGACAGAAATATTCTTTAAGTTCTAATGAGATTGAAATTCCGATTTCTAATGTGGGGAATTTGAGAATATCCAAAAAAGGAGCCTATAAGTTTGTTCCGAAAGTCAGTTTTAAAGGCACTTTACCTGTTGTTTATCAGATTATTGATGAAGGCACTCCACCGGTTCGTAGTAGTGCTACGCTTTATTTGACTACTTTAGATGTATTACTTATTGCCCGGGATGATGCACAACAAGAGCCACGTCTCGGTGCTTCAGTAAATCTAAATGTAGTTGAAAATGATCTGCCTAAGAAAATAATTGATCCTGCCACGGTCTCATTTACAGATAGTGGTGCTACTGATACAGATAATGATGGAGATTTTGATCGGTTAGCGATCTCAGGAGAAGGAATATGGAAGGTGAATGAGGATGGTGTAGTTACTTTTGATCCTGATCCTCTTTTTATAGGAGATCCAAAACCGATAGGATATAAGGTAAAAAATGAGGTTGGTGAAGTTAGCAATGAGGCTGTAATTGAAATCACTTATGAGCATCATCCCCCTGTCGCGGTTCCGGATCGAAAAAGCAACCAACAGATAGATGTGGAAATTTCGATAAATGCCGTTAGTAATGATAAAGAAGGAAATGGAGGAGCTATAGATCCTACATCTATTTCAATGATTGAACCTTCCGGAATTTTGGCCTACGATCTAAATGGAGATGGAAGAATTGATAAATTAATCATTCATGGACAGGGTAAATGGTTATCAAGACCCGGTGGTAGTATAGCATTTATCCCCGAGGTGGGCTTTTATGGTAGTCCTGATCCAATAAAATATACGGTATTAGATCAAATGGGACAAGAATCTAATCCGGCGGAAGTTTCTGTTTTTGTAAATAATAAAGTTTATGTCCCTAATATGTTCTCTCCGAATGGAGATGGAAATAATGATATTTGGAAGGTTTATAGTACAACAATACAGCAAGTATATATATCTATTTATAACCAATATGGACAAAGAATTTTCGAATCTAAAAATGAAAATTCAGGATGGGATGGAAGTTTTAAAAATGTTGTTCAACCTACCGGAGTTTATGTCTATTATGTAAAAATTACTTTTATGGATGGGACGGAAGAAACCAAAAAAGGATCTATTACTTTAATAAGATAATGG
>DATGTY010000004.1:0-8476 GCA_035301605.1 Chitinophagaceae bacterium
CGTTGGAGGAAGAGGAAGAATTGGCGTTGTGGATAGAGACCTTTCAGGATGAGGAAGAGTGGATATCTCAGCTACAGCGCGTATGGATGGAGTATGAGCCGGAGGAGAGAATGGGAGAGGAGAAGGCAGAAGCCCTATTGGAAAACATAACGAGAAGAAAGGAAGTTTCTTTTCCGGAAAGGAAACGGATATATTTCGATCGGAAAATGCTGAAATGGGCTGCTGTAGCGGCGGTTATGGGTTTGTTACTTGTTTTTTCTATAAAATATTTGCTCCCAGGAAAGGAAGCGGAAAAGAAGGTAGCAATCGAAGAACAAGAACAAAAAAGCCCCATCGTTCCCGGAGGGAATAGAGCAGTTTTGACTTTATCTAATGGAAGCTCTATTGTTTTGGATAGTTCACAAAAGGGTGTGTTAGCCAATAATGGTAGCAGCAAAGTACTCAAGATTTCTAGTGGGGTATTAAAGTTGCAGAAGGAAAAGGACAGGACGCCCTCGGCCACAATTTCTTATAACACAATTACCACCCCACGAGGGGGACAGTATCAGGTTATTTTACCGGATGGTAGTAAAATTTGGTTAAATGCCAAATCTTCTCTGAAGTTTCCGACGGTTTTTAAAGATAAAGAAAGAGTTGTTTATGTAAAAGGAGAGGCGTTTGCAGAGGTTGCAAAGGATGAAAATCGCCCTTTTTATGTACAGGTGCTGTCGGAGTCTAATGAAAAGAAAGGAATGATAAAGGTGTTGGGAACACAGTTTAATATCAACGCCTATCCTGAAAATAAGCATGTGAAAACAGCATTGATTTCGGGAAGTATTAAAATAGAAAGAGGAAATACTGAAAAGACACTAGTTCCCGGAGAACGTGCCTTTATTAAAGATGGAAAGATTGCCGTTAAAATGGAAGGGAACTTGGACAGAGTGATTGCCTGGAAGAAAGGTCAGTTTAACTTTGAGGGAAATGATATTCGGCATGTGATGCAACAAATTGCCCGTTGGTATGATGTGAAGGTGGAATATAAGAATATCCCTACCGATCATTTTGTGGGTACTATTTCCAGAGGAAAAGATATTTCGGAGGTATTAAATATGTTAGAAATGACCGGTGTGGTACATTTTAAAGTGAAAGGCAGAACTGTCGAAGTAAGGAAGTGAGGGAGCGACCACAGCGGTAAGTATGTAGTATTCAATAGTGATCCGTGTTTGTCAGAGGTGTCTTAAGGTGTAGAAAATAGACAACAATTAAATAATTTAACCATAAAACATACAACCATGTAACCATAATAACAAAAACCGGATCTCGGCGGCCACCGAAACCCGGTAAAATTTAGACAAAAATTAATTCTGAAGACTTGTAGGTTGATCAGAATAATGCGTAAGACATCTTATTTTTTCATCTAAACCATACAAAGGTATGAGATTTACACTTTTACCCCAAAAGGGGAATTCTTCCGGTAGAAAACGACTACCGAGATCATCTAAAATATTGTTAGTGATGAAACTGGCTACTTTATTTTTGTTCCTTGCTTTTATGCAAGTTAGTGCGAATGGACTTGCACAAAAAGTAACCCTTTCCGGGAATAATGTTTCGTTGAAGAAAGTATTTCATGAAATCCATAAACAGACGGGATATCATTTTTTGTGTACAAAAGAACAGTTAACAAGTAGTACAAAAGTAGATGTAAAACTGAAAAATGTTCAGCTAAAGAATGCGCTAAAAACTATTTTTGAGCAACAACCATTAGCATATGAGATTGCTAATAGAACGATTATAGTGAGAAAGGAGGATAAGACGGGCAGAAAACAAACGTTAAGAAAGCAACTCAAAACGATTCATGGAACAGTCGTAGATTCTGCTACGGGAGAACCCTTGGTCGGGGTCTCTGTTAAAGTAAAAGGCAAACAGAAAGGAACCGTTACCGATGTGAATGGAAGTTTTAGTTTGGATGTCTCTGATGAGTCAACATTGGAAGTGAGCTTTGTGGGCTATACTACGCAAAATATAGAAGTAGAATCTCAAAATAGTTTTACCATTAGATTAGCAACTTCTTCAACAGGGTTGGACCAATTGATTGTAGTGGGCTATTCAACGCAAAGTAAAAGGAATATTACCGGAGCCGTTGATCAAATTTCTGGGGAAGAGCTTACAAGCAGACCTATGACTAACCTAAACCAAGGTTTGCAGGGTGTTAGCCCAAATGTAAATATTGATATACAGAATGGGAAACCTTTTGCAAAACCAACAATTAATATACGAGGAACAACCTCTATTGGGCAAGGAGGGAGTGCTTTAGTATTAATAGATGGAGTAGAGGGAGATCCTAGCATGATAAATCCCAACGATATACAATCCATATCTGTATTAAAAGGACCCGCTGCTTCTGCTGAGTATGGGGCAAGAGCGGCTTTCGGGGTAATTCAAATAACGACGAAAAGGGGCGTTGAAAACGGATTTTCAATAAACGTGAGTGCACGAGTTGGACTTAAACAGCCTGCTGTAAAACCAGGTTTTGTTACTGATGGTTATACTTATGTTAAAAACTTTTATAAAGCTTACCAAAATGGACAGGGGTTTGTCCCTAAAAATATAAATAAAACACAGCCCTTTTCATTGGATTATCTGAAAGAATTTAAAAGACATCATGAAGATCCTAGCTTACCGGATGTTGTCGTAGATGATAATGGTAATTATGTATATTATACCAGTACGGATTGGTATCATAAATTATATAAGTCTCAGTTAACCAATCAGGTTTACAATTTTTCTGCTTCAGCAGGTAACGAGAAAGCTCGGTTTATCGTTTCAGGAAGATACCAAGGACAAGAAGGTTTGTTTAGGTATAATTCGGACGATTATAATATGTATAATGTTAGAGCCAAGGGGGAGATTAAGCTTTTTTCGTGGTTGAAATTAAGTAATAACTTCAGTTATGCTAAAAGGTTGTATTTTAACCCTTTGAATGTGGGAGAAGGTGGTGGTATATGGAGGAACCTTCAGGATGAGGGACATCCTTCAGCTCCCATGCTAAACCCCGATGGGACTATCACATTTTCAGGTGCTTATACGGTTGGTGATTTTTATTATGGGAAAAATGGGAAAGGTTTTAATAACCAAGTGCTAAGTGATAAAATACAGTTAGAGGGGGACTTTTTCGATCATAAATTATCGTTGATAGGGAATTTCTCCTATAAAAATATCAGAAATGATATAAAAGAGAAAAGAGTTCCGGTTCCTTATAGCAAAGCCAAAGGACAAACTACATTGTTGGGCTCAAATCAAAATAATTTAGCTTTAACTAGGGGGAATACCAATTATTATGCCCTCAATTTTTATGGAGAATATACAAATACATTTGGAGTCGGACATAATGTAGATTTAACAGTGGGGAGCAATTATGAACGTCAACAATATGATGAAATTTACTTGAAAAGAAATGGATTAGCATTCGAAGATGCTGAAAATATTAATTTAGCTCTTGGTGACGGAATCTCAACCTCGGGTCAATACAATGCCTGGAATTTGTTAGGCGTGTTTTATCAACTGAATTACAATTATAAACATCGATACCTGGTAACATTGAGCGGGAGATATGATGGAAACTCAAAATTCCCAAGTGACCAACGATTTGGATTTTTCCCTTCTTTTTCTGCAGGATGGTTCCTTTCTGAAGAGCCCTTTTGGCATATATCGAAAGATTTGGTCTCTGGCTTAAAAATAAGAGCTTCTTATGGTTCTTTAGGTAATGGTAATATTAGCCCCTATACCTATCAACAACAATTACCCATAGATAAGATCTCAAACATAATAGCTGGAGAGCAACCTCAGGCTATTTCTATGCCTAATGTTCTTCCTGAAGGGTTAACCTGGGAGACAGTTACCACTTCAGATATAGGATTGGATTTATGGATGTTTACTAATAGGTTAAGTGTAAGTGGAGATGTATATATCAGAAATACGACAAATATGTTTACTACAGCTTTAACTCCTCCAAGGGTGTTTGGAGCTTCTACGCCTAAAGGAAACTATGCAGATCTCCGTACAACTGGATGGGAGATAAAGGTAGATTGGTCCGATCAAATCAATAATGTCGGCGGCAAGAAATTATCCTATAAAATAGGTTTTAATGTGGGAGATAATAAAGCAAAGATAACTAGATTTAATAATCCTGAAAAAAACCTAGATGACTATTATGTAGGAGAAGAGGTTGGTGAGATTTGGGGATATGTTACAGAAGGTATATTTCAATCTCAAGAAGAAGTTAAAAAACATGCAGATCAAAATAAATTTCTGAGTTCTCATTCCCCAGATGGGACTTTTGGGATAGGAAATTTGAAGTATAAGGACTTGAATGGCGATGGTGAAATAAATGATGGACAAAACAGAGTAAGCAATCCTGGAGACCGCCGTGTTATTGGAAATAGCAACGCAAGATATCGCTTTGGTGCAAATATTCATTTAAGTTGGAATAATTTCTTTATCTCAGCTTTTTTTCAAGGAGTTGGTCAGAGAGATTGGTATCCCAGCAGCGAAGCGGATAATTTTTGGGGGCAATATAATCGACCTTATAATCAACTTCCCAAATGGCAACTTAAGAATGGAATGATATGGTCTAAAGATAATCCGGATGGATTTTTACCTAAGTATACCGGATATGAAGCTCTTGAAGCAGATTTGTCTAATCCACAAACTAGGTACCTAATGAATGTAGCCTATATACGATTGAGTAATCTTGGAATTGGATACACGGTTCATTCTGATGGTTTATCCAATGCCGGAATTAAAGATATTAGAATTTCCCTGGATGGGCAAAATCTCTGGATGTACACCCCTTTACAAAAGATTGCTCCTAACATTGATCCTGAGAATGGGATATCAAAATCTGAAGCAGATGTTTCTGGAGGAACTGCGGGCGATGGGTTGAATTATCCTATTTTGAGAAGCCTGTCTTTAGGGGTATCAATTACTTTTTAGAGCAATAAATATTTGGACAAAATTAATAGAACAATAAGATTTTTATTATGAAAAGAATAAGCATCATTTTTTTTGCATTAGGTCTATTTCTTTCCGGATGTGATTTGGGGGAAATTTCTAAAGATGCACCTAATGCACAACAAGTTTTTAGTAACGAAGATGGTCTGGAGAAATATATAAATTCATTTTATGATATGATTCCGAGTGCATCTGACATCACTCATGCTGATCAGCTTTCAGATTATACTTCAGGTCAGAATGTTGAGGATTTGATGAGACCCGGTGTATTGAATTCAAGAACAGTTGATCGCTGGGATTGGGAGGATTTAAGAAATATTAACTATTTTCTTCAAGAAAACACCCAGTCTGTTATTTCAAAAGATATAAGAGCAAACTATAATGGCATCGCGCGCTTTTACCGAGCCTGGTTTTATTTTAAGAAGGTGAAAAGGTATGGTAAGGTTCCTTGGATTTCGAAGCCGTTGGCTATTGATAGCAAAGAACTAATGTCGCCGCGTGATGACCGAGCTAAGGTAATGGATTCTGTTCTTGCTGATATTGATTATGCCATTCAACATATCAGTACGGATAGAGAATCTTCAAGAACTAAGATTACCAAAGACGTTGCGCTTGCATTAAAATCGAGGATCTGTCTTTTTGAGGGAACTTACAGGGAATACCATTCGGAATTAAGCCTGGGAAGCACTTCGGATAAATGGTTAAAGGAAAGCATAAAGGCCTCAGAGCAGATTATGGAAGGAGGTGCCTATAGTGTATATAAAGGCGCAGGAGTAGAACATTCGTATAAGGAAATATTTACGAGTAATCAGCCCATTTCATCTTCAGTCATACTGGCAGATGTTTTTTCTACAGAACTGGGGGTACAACACGATGCTAATTGGTGGTATAACAGCGGAACTTATGGAGATCACTTAGGGTTTATTCGCCCTTTTATTAATACTTTCTTAATGAGGGATGGAACTCCTTTTACAGATAAGAATGGCTATAAAACTATGACTTATATAGAGGAAGTTAAAAATCGTGATACGAGGCTCTCGCAAACTATTCGGATGCCGGATTATAAAATGAAAAATTCATCAGATGAAGAAGTAAACACCCCTCCTAATTTCTCAGTTACCTTCTCTGGATACCAGCCTATAAAATGGTGTATCCCGGATGAACATTATGATGATAGAAATTATAATATTAATTCTGTGCCTGTTTTTCGCTATGCTGAAGTATTACTTAATTATGCTGAGGCGAAGGCAGAATTAGGTACTATTACCGACGCTGACTGGAATGAGACAATAGGTGAATTACGTAGAAGAGGGGGGATAACGAATGGCACTACAACTCTCCCCGCAAAGGTAGATCCCTATTTGCAAAAAACTTACTTTCCAAATATTTCCAATCCTGTAATTTTAGAAATTCGTAGGTGCCGAGGAATCGAATTGTCATTGGAAGGTTTCCGGTTTGATGATATACGGAGGTGGAAATTGGGAAAACTAATGGAAATGGATTGGACGGGAATCTATATTCCTGCAGCTAATAAATTAATGGATATAACAGGAGATGGAAAACCGGATGTCTATTTTTATACGGGTCAGGAACCGGGTAATAAAAAAAGTGGTGTACAGTATGTAAATGTAGGAACAAGCGATTGGAAGTTGACTAATGGAAATAGTGGATATCTGATAAGACTGCCGAATATTGATAGGGTTTGGAAGGATAAGAAGTATTTATATCCTTTAAACATTAAAGATTTACAGAAAAATACGAACTTAGATCAGAATCCCGGGTGGTGAGTTGGGTCTAATATAAAAAGAATAGACGAAGGTTATTGCTCAAAGAATAAAACCAAATCTTAAAATTAAAATGAAAACATTTAGACGGATAAATTATTGGATTGTTATGTTTGTCATAACCGGATTATACATAGGGATTAATGGGTGTCAAGAAAAGAGAGGAGGGAATAAGATATCTGTTATGAGTTATAATTTACGTTATGATAATCCAGGAGATTCTTCTAACAGTTGGGATCATCGTAAAGAAAGACTTGCTAATGAAATTCTCTTTTATAATCCCAATTTTATGGGCATTCAGGAAGGGCTTCACCATCAGGTAGAGTATTTAAAGAAGCATTTAATAAATCGAAAATTTATAGGTGTAGGCCGGAAGGATGGAAATACAAAAGGAGAATATTCTGCGATATTTTATGATACTACGAAATATGAACTTGTTCCGGGTACAGATAGCACGATGTGGTTGTCTGAAACCCCTGGAAAACCTAGCAAAGGATGGGATGCCGTGCTGCCGAGGATTGTTACATGGGGCAAGTTTAAGTCAAAATTGACAGGGAAAGAAATATATGTTTTTAATACACACTTTGATCACAGGGGGAAAACAGCGCGTGCTGAAAGTGCGAAATTAATCCTTAAAACGATCAAAAAAGTTGCGGGGAACAAGCCTGTTGTCTTGACCGGAGATTTTAATGTTCCAGAAAGTAGTAAGCCTTATAAAATAATAACGAGCTCTTTTATGAGGGATGCCTGGTATATTAGTAAGTTGGATCCTGTAGGTCCAGAAGCAACATTTAGGGGCTTTAATGTGTGCCATCCTTCGCCTGGGAAAGCTCGTATTGACTTTATCTTTGTAAATGAAGAATTGAATGTGAATAAAGTTGCTTCAATCTCTAATTTTGAAAAAGGTACCTTCTTATCTGATCATATACCTGTTTTTAGTGTTCTTAGTCGAAAGAATAAAAATGACACCAATTAAATTGGAATAATGGAAGATACTAGACAAGTCGCTTTTAGCAGGTAAAAGGCCTTCAAACTAAACTCAAAATTAGTGAGACTTGTTCTCTTACCCGTACTAAAAGAACAGGTATCTACTTGTATGAAGCAGTAGATATTAAGAATCTTTTTTATTGCCATTTTTGAAAAAGAACACTACCTTACTTGGCAGTATTATATGACCTTTTTTATTGGAGTATTCTGCTGAATAAGCCTCCTTTTTGAAGAACTTTATTTTTTATTGTAAAAAGCGCAAACGAATGCAAATTTTTTTATTTACGTAGAAAGGAAGTACGATGAAACGAAGGGTTCTTTTTTCTTTAAAGATGACAATTCCTCATTAATATTTAGTTCTTAGAGTATCTTGTTTTAGATATTCTTCTTATTATTGCAAAGGATTGCGTTCCTATTTTATCATTCAATTATATTGAACAATTCCTCATAAAAAAAATAAGTATTGTTTTATTGCTCTTTCTCCCATTCCTGGCTACCTCTCAGATCAAAGGAGTCAAACATTTTATTCTTATTGGCTTAGATGGAACAGGAGCAAACTATCTTTCTCAAGCCGAAAATATTCCGCATATAAAGCATCTGATGTAAGAGGGTTCTTATTCCTATCATGCCCGTTGTTGCCGACCTTCTTCCAGCGCTATTAACTGGGCTGCGATGACGATGGGAGCCAGTCCTTCTCTTACCGGTTATACGCATTG
>DATGTY010000005.1:0-5108 GCA_035301605.1 Chitinophagaceae bacterium
ATAATGGGGAAACGAAATTACTACGAGAGCATTTGGAATTGACGGATGGGGAAGTGATCGATGCTTCTGTATTTAGTAAAAAAGCACTTATTAGTTTTTTAGATGAACAGATTGCAAAGGCTAAGGAATTAGGAGTCTTATTTTCTGTACACATGAAGGCGACCATGATGAAGGTGTCTGACCCTATCATTTTTGGCCATGTAATAAAAAGGTTTTTTAAGGATGTATTTGAACAGTATGCAGATGATTTAAAAGCTTGTGGTGCAGATCCCAACAGTGGGTTAGGTGCCGTACTTTCTGCTATAGATGAGCTTCCTGAAGATAAATCCAAGGCTATTAATGAGGCTATTCAAAATGATTTTAATAATCAGGCTGATTTAGCGATGGTCAACTCGGATAATGGAATTACTAATTTGCATGTACCTAGTGATATAATTATAGATGCTTCCATGCCGGCAATGATTCGTAATGCAGGGCAGATGTGGAATAAAGAAGGTGGAACGGAAGATACGCTGGCTGTTATTCCTGAAAGTAGTTATGCCGGCATTTATGATGCTACGGTGAAGTTTTGTCAAAAACATGGTGCTTTTGATCCTTCCACCATGGGCACTGTACCCAATGTGGGTTTAATGGCTGATAAAGCGGAAGAATATGGTTCGCATGATAAGACTTTTGAGATGCTTGGCGATGGAAGAGTAGAAGTGATTGATGTGAAATCAGGAGATGTATTAATGAGTCATGACGTGGAAGAAGGAGATTTGTGGAGAATGTGTCAGACCAAAGATGCAGCTGTTAGAAATTGGGTAGAATTGGCAGTTAGTCGTGCGAAAGATACCGGATGGCCTGCTGTTTTCTGGTTAGATGAAACGCGTGCGCATGATACGGAATTAATTAAGAAGGTGAATGAATATCTGAAAGAGGAAAATACCGAAGGGCTTGAATTAAAAATCATGGCTCCGGAAGAAGCTACTGAATATAGCCTCAACAGGGTGAAAGGTGGGGAAAATACGATTTCGGTGACCGGAAATGTATTGAGAGATTATCTGACTGATTTATTTCCAATTCTTGAGTTAGGAACCAGTGCGAAGATGTTGTCTATTGTTCCATTATTGAATGGCGGTGGATTGTTTGAAACGGGAGCCGGCGGCTCCGCCCCTAAACATGTTCTGCAGTTTACGAAAGAAAATCATTTGCGTTGGGATTCACTTGGAGAATTCTTGGCACTTGCTGTTTCTCTAGACCATTTTGGGAAAAAATATGATAACAAGAAAGCCATTGTATTGTCAAAAGCGCTAGATGATGCGACAGATAAATTTCTCAGCAATCAAAAATCTCCCTCCAGAGTGGTTAACGAGCTTGATAATAGAGGGAGTCATTTTTATTTGGTTTCCTACTGGACAGAGGCTTTAGCTGTGCAGGATGAATGTGAAGATTTGAAAAAACAATTTACTCCTGTAGCTAAAGAACTGAAGGATAACGAAGATAAAATTGTTGCAGAGTTGAATGGCGTTCAAGGAAGACCGGTTGATTTAGAGGGTTATTATTGGCCAAATGAAGAAATCATTTTTAATGAAATGAGACCAAGTGAAACTCTGAATAAGATTATAGCAGGAATCAATTAATCCTCTATTTTTTATAAAATTTAATCCCCGAATGGTGACCTACCATTCGGGGATTATTTTTGCTATTGATATTTTATTGTGCTTTTTCGGCAATTTTTCTTAGAGAATTCACAATTGTTGTATCCGTTACCGTAATACTGTCATTCTCTTGTTCTGCTAGCTTATTTTGGAAACTCATTCTGCTTCTAGTCGTGATTTTAGCAGTAGAATGATATTCTTTTGCCTTAGTTGTTTTTACTAATTCAGCAATATTTTCTGGTCTTACCCCGGAGCCGGGCATGATAATAATACGATCTTCTGCTTTTTGTATCAACAAATCCAATAAAGAGGCACCTTCAATTGCCGTAGGTTCTTGTCCTGAAGTTAGGATTCTTTCACATCCACAATCGATAATATTTTCCAAGGCTTGGATTGGATTTCTACATCGATCAAAGGCTCGATGAAAAGTGACTCCCATGGGTGCTGCCGCTTCTACCAATGCGCTGGTTCGTTTTGTATCTATATCTCCTAATTCTGTTAATAGTCCGATAACCACGCCATCACAACCTATTTTTTTACAAAATTGAATATCCTCGTACATGATGTTGTATTCCAATGTTGTATATAAAAAATCACCGCCGCGAGGTCTGATAATAGGATACAATTCAATATTTAGGAGTTCTCTGGCTTTCGTCAGTGTACCATAGGAAGGTGTGGTACCTCCCTCTGCCATATTATCACATAATTCGATTCTGTCTGCACCACCTTCCTGTGCAGCCAAGGCTGATGGAAGTGAGTTTGCACAAATTTCAAGTTTTATCATTTAAAAATAGTATTTACCGTCAAATAATTTGTTAGGAATTTCTTCTGAATAAACTGCGTAATTAAATCCTTTTTGCAGGCAATAAGCTCCTGTTTCTCCTTTTTTGTTTATCGCTAAAAAGCCAAGTTGGATGCGTTTGGCATAATCATAATCATGCTTTACCACTCGTTCTACTGCTTTTCTACAAGCATCTTCCGGAGAATGTCCGTGTCTCATATATTCTACGACTGTGTGGGTGCCGCACATTCTCATATTAGCTTCACCAACTCCAGTGGCCGTTGCTGCTCCCACTTTATTATCTACATACAATCCGGCTCCAATGATTGGAGAATCTCCTACACGTCCATGCATCTTAAAAGCCATTCCACTCGTAGTACATGCCCCAGAAAGATTTCCTTCTTGGTCAATCGCTAAAATACCTATGGTGTCGTGATTATAACGACCTCCGGGCATTTTCAGCGGATTAAAGGCTGTTGCACTATCTAAATAGGATTTGTTTTCTATGTTCATTTCCGGTTTGTAATCGGACTTTTTGAGCCATTCTTTCCAGGCTTTTTTAGATTCGGGAGTAAGGAGGTTTTGTCTTTTGAAACCTTTTGATAAGGCAAATTGGGTAGCACCTTCGCCTACAAGCATGACATGCGGAGTATCATTTTTTACATGCTTTGCAACAGAAACGGCATGCACTATATCCTGCATACATCCAACAGCTCCTGCATTTCCTTTCTCATCCATCACACAGGCATCTAAAGTGACATATCCATCTCGATCAGGAAAACCGCCTAAACCAATTGTTTGTATAGAAGGATCAGCTTCAACCAGTCTAGCACCAGCTTCTGCTGCATCCAATGCACTTCCATTACTTTTTAAAACCGTCCAGGCTTCTTTGTTTGCTCTAATTCCAAAATTCCAGGTAGATACGACAATAGGCTTCGTACTATTGTTGTTATTTTTCAGAACCACATTTTTAGGATTTAATGCTATTGCACTGCCTCCTAAAGTTGCTAACTCAAGAAATTTTCTACGTGTTTGCATAGTGGTTGTTTTATTAAAATATAGAATAAAAAATTCAGCTTTATGACTGCATTTCCCAAACCAATGCACTAGCACCTAATATTGCAGCGTCATTGGCACTTAAATCGGAAGGTAAAACTTTGACTTTATTTTTCCATATTTTCAAAGTATTTTCATTCATATATTTAATAGTAGGGTTAAATAGCAAATCTCCGGCTCTTGCCAGGCCTCCAAAAAGTATAAATGCTTCCGGTGCCGAAAAGGCAATGAAATTAGCGAGTGCTTTCCCCAATATATTTGCAGTAAAATCTATCGCTTCTATGGCCAGTTGATCTCCTTTTGCTGCTTCTTCTGCAATTCCTTTGGAGGTGAGTTCTTCATAAGGAATATTACGAAAAACGCAATCTGTTTTCTTTTCTGAAAGCAGTTCTTTCATGGTGCGAACCAATCCTGTAGCAGAAGCATAAGTTTCCAGACATCCATAACGACCACAACCACAGGAACGACCTTCTTTTTCTACAATAACATGACCTAATTCTCCTGCAAATCCATCATGTCCCAAGACAACATTACCATTAATGACAATTCCGCTTCCTAGTCCGGTACCCAGAGTAATCATAATGAAATTTTTCATTCCTTTGGCGGTGCCGTAGGTCATTTCGCCAACAGCTGCAGCATTTGCATCATTGGTGATTTGTACGGGCAGACCAAATTGTTCTTTAAATATGTTCACCAGCGGAATAACGCCTTCCCAAGGTAAATTGGGGGCAAATTCTATCGTGCCATCATAAAAATTGCCATTGGGTGCACCTACACCTATTCCTTTAATTTCACCGGATACCTCATCTATAAGAGGTTCTAATGCATTATATAGCTCGTCCGTGTAACTTGTTATGTCTTTATGTTTGGTTGTACTGATTTTTCCTTGCTTCAGCGTATTTCCCCTGCGATCTACAATCCCGAAAGCGGTGTTTGTTCCTCCTATATCAATCCCTACGGCTAATTGTTGATTCATAATTCTATGTATGTTGTCTGTTAAAATGTTTAAATTTGTTAAAATAAAAGTAACCCGCTCAGTATTTGGGATAATCAAAAATCTATTTGTGTATTGTTTTTTTGTTATCCGCAGTTTTAATGGAAGCTAATATAGTTATAAATTTAAGATTTGAACGATTTTTTTAAAACATTTGTAAATAAAAGAGTAATGAGTAATGAATCTTTAATAGAAATATAATTCTGGTGAATAAATTAATTTAGGTCAAAAGGAAAAACTTATTTAAGTTCGTGCCTCCAAATCTATTACAACTTAACTTATGAACAACGTCAACAGCGCTCCTCAGAAGAATAACTATCTCATTCCAATGGTTATTGTTGGTGTATTATTCTTCGCTCTCGGATTTATCACCTGGTTAAATAGTACCCTAATTAATTTTCTTGAAGTGGTTTGTCAGATAGACAACAAGGTGATACTTTTTCTTATCACCACAGCTTCTTATATTTCTTACTTAGTCATGTCTATTCCGGCTTCTAAAGTACTTGCAAAAACAGGATATAAAAAAGGAATGGCGCTTGGTTTGTTAGGATTCGCATTAGGGGCTCTTTTATTTATTCCCGCTGCCAACACTCGTACTTATGGCTTATTTTTATTGGGTGTATTTGTACAGGGTGCA
>DATGTY010000006.1:0-5511 GCA_035301605.1 Chitinophagaceae bacterium
TTTCTTAAAAACTTCTATTTGTTGTTCTTTATAGGTCGTATCCCAATAAAAATCCAATCCTATTTCTCCTATTGCTGCGAATTTGTGTTTTTTTAAGTAGGCTTCAATGTGTGCTAATTCTTTTTGAACATTATTTTCAACAGAGCAGGGATGAAGGCCAATCATGGGTTTTGCCCAGTCATAATCTTCTTCCATTTGGAGCATTTGGGACGTTGTACTGCTGTCGATGTTGGGTAGATATACCTTTTTTACTCCGTTTTCGAGTGTTCTTTTCATCATTTCATCCCTGTCCTCGTCAAATTCTTTTAGAAATAAATGGGTATGTGTATCTATTAGCATGTGTTTGTTTTTTTGGAGTGGAAAGGTACGAAGAAATGTATCATGTATAAACGTGTTTTTTCTACTTTGTTTCTGAAATTGTAGTCCGGGATAAACCTTATGGCTGAATTCCCGAAACTTCATTAGTAAATATTTTACCTTTGTAACATGGAATTATTATTTAGTCTGAATAATATTGGCTGGGCAGCACAGCAATTTTGGAATAGTGTGGGTGACTGTCGAGTTTTTGCCTTTCATGGCTCGTTGGGCGCAGGGAAAACGACCTTTATCACAGCCCTTTGTCATGCTAAAGGCGTTGTTGAAGATCCTTCAAGTCCAACCTTTTCTATTATTAATGAATATTTATTAAGACAGGAATCTGCCGGCAAGGAAGGTGCTTTTCATATGGACCTTTATAGAGTTAATGATGAAGAAGAAGCGGTTCAGGCTGGAATAGAAGATAGCTTATATAGCCGTAAATATTGTTTTGTAGAATGGCCTGAAAAAATTCCAAATCTACTTCCGGAGGATACCTTACATGTATATCTTTCCTTAGCGGAAGAAGGGAGACGTGTAGAATGGGATTTCTAATAGAAAAGACCAAACCTTAATGGGATAAGATTTGGTCTCTTCTTGAAAATATGAATAACGATTAATCGTTGTTTTTCCCTAAGTTTTGTTGGAATTTCTGAATTTTGTCTTGTAGTGAATTTTCTTCTTCGGAGTCGTTCATAAACATGTTCTCCGCCATTTGCTGCATAGGTTCCGGTATTTTTGATTTAAGTTTTTCAAAAAGAACCTGTACAGATTTTACAGCTTGTTCTTCTGATAATCCGACTTTTTCTTGTAATTCGCGAACGTACTCTTGCATAATAATTGGTTTTAATGTGATTGATTAACTGAATCCACCCGACTTCGTCATTCGGGCGGGGGGCGAAACCCACTGGGCTGAGCCTGTCGAAGCCTAAGCTACTTTTAATTGTTTTTCTACTGTAGATTGCTCCAATTGTTTTTCTGCATACTCCTTTGTTAAAGTAAAAGTCTTTCTCTGAGTTGAAGGAAGACGGAACATGGCATCCGTTAGGATGGCTTCGCAAATAGAGCGTAATCCACGCGCCCCGAGCTTATATTCTACCGCTTTATCTACGATAAATTCGAGTGCTTCTTTTCTGACTGTAAGCTTGATCTCTTCTGCTTCAAAAAGTTTTTTATATTGCTTCACCAGTGCATTTTTAGGCTTCGTAAGAATCGCTTTAAGTGCTTCTCTGTCTAACGGTCGCAAGAAAGTGACTACCGGAAGACGCCCCAGTAATTCAGGAATGAGCCCGAAATGATGTAAGTCCTGAGCATTCACATATTGCAGGATTTGGTTTTTCATTTCCGCCTCTTTCTTTTTGTTGGTAGAGAATCCGATAGCGTTAGTGTTTATTCTTCGGGAAATGACTTTGTCAATTCCGTCAAAAGCTCCGCCGCAAATGAAAAGGATATTTTTGGTATCCAGTTTAATCATCTTCTGATCCGGATGTTTACGCCCGCCTTGAGGTGGAACAAGAACTTCCGTTCCTTCCAAAAGCTTCAGTAAGCCTTGCTGTACGCCTTCACCGCTTACATCTCTCGTAATGGATGCATTATCCTGCTTACGTGCCAGTTTATCAATTTCATCAATATAAACAATGCCTCTTTCTGCCGCTTCTACATTATAGTCACAAACCTGCAGCAAACGTGTTAAAATGCTTTCTACATCCTCTCCTACATATCCTGATTCGGTGAAAACAGTCGCATCTACGATGGCAAAGGGCACTTGTAACATACGAGCGATGCTCTTAGCCAACAAGGTTTTTCCTGTTCCTGTCTCTCCAACCATAACAATGTTGGATTTTTCTATCTCAACATCATCTTCAATCTCTTGTTTCAAGCGTTTATAATGGTTGTAAACGGCTACTGCCATAACTTTCTTTGCTTCATCCTGCCCTATGACATATTCATCGAGGAAACGATCAATTTCGAGTGGTTTGGCAATATCCGGATTGAATGGAAATGCAGCTTCTTTTTTCCCTTTATTTGCATCACCATACCCCGGAAGTTGGTCTTCCAGCATGGCATTGGCATGCTCTACGCAGGTCTCACAAATATTTCCCTGAGGTCCCGCAATCAGCATTTTTACTTCATCCTCTCCTCTTAAACAAAATGAGCAGTGGGCTCCTTGTTGTTTACTCATACTTCTAAAGTTTAGTCTAGTTTTTCTACAATACTATCCACGATGCCGTATTCTATTGCAGAATCAGCATCCATCCAATAGTCACGATCAAAATCCTTCATGACCTTTTCTACCGTCTGTCCACAGTTCTCTGCCAGTATTTTTGCCCCTTTTTCCTTCGTCTTTTGAATTTGCTCTGCTTGTATTTCGAGGTCGGCAGATACCCCTCTGAACATTCCTCCTATGGAAGGTTGATGAATCATCACTTCTCCATTAGGATAAATCTTTCTTTGTCCTTTTTCACCCCCGGAAAGTAAGATACTTCCCATAGAAGCGGCCATCCCCATACAAACAGTGCTTACCGGCGACTGAATCATCTGCATGGTGTCATAAACAACCATACCTGAAGTAACCATTCCACCGGGACTGCTAATGTAGAAAGTGATTTCTTTTCCCGGATCAATGGCATCCAGATATAATAAACGATTGACTATAGCTTTGCAAGAGTCATTATCTACTACTCCCCAAAGGAAAACCTTTCGTTGTTCTAAAAATTTTTTATCAATCTGCTTGCTGCTAAATTTATTATCAGCCTCCTTGGGCTTGTCTTTTTCTTTTTCGTCCTCTTCGCCTAAATAATCTTTATATAAATGCATGATGACTGTTTTATTGTTATTGGGAAATGGTGATTAATCCGCTTGTTTAGACTTGCCCGTTAAGATTTCGTCAATCAATCCATAGTCTTTGGCCTCTTCAGCTAGCATCCAATAATCTCGATCTGAATCCTGAGCTACTTTATCGATAGGTTGACCACTATGTTCGCTAATGATTTCATAAAGCTCCGATTTTACTTTTCTGATTTCTTGTGCTGTTATCTGAATGTCAGAAGCTTGTCCACCAATCGCTCCGGAGGGTTGATGCATCATAATACGTGCATGTTTTAATGCGGTTCTTTTCCCTTTGATGCCGGCACACATTAAAATAGTAGCCATAGAGGCCGCCATTCCCGTACAGATAGTAGCCACATCGGGATTAATCACCTGCATTGTATCGTAAACTCCAAATCCTGCGTAAACTGAACCTCCCGGGCAATTAATATACATTTGAATATCTCTTGCACTGTCGGTGGACTCCATAAAAAGAAGTTGAGCTGTAACGATATTAGCTACATAATCGTTGATGGGCTCCCCCAAAAAGATGATTCGATCCATCATCAAGCGAGAAAATACATCCATAGAGGCTACATTCATAGGTCTTTCCTCAATAATATAAGGCGTAAGTGCTTCTACAGAATGTTGTTGATATTGATCAAAAGCCAAGCCGTTTATTCCCCGGTGCTTGGTTGCATATTTTCTAAATTCCTGATTAATGTCCATGATGTTGATGGTTGTGTTCTTCGTTTAATTTCTTGAATTCTTCAGAACTGATTTCCTTTTCTTCTATATCAGCTTTCTCTATTATCCAATCAAACAACTTATTGGTAATAATAGTTCGATAGGCTTCATCAATTCTTCCCTCTTCCTGCATCAGGCGTTCTGTTAATTCATCAATCATCTGTTGATTCTCATCCGTGATGGTGGGCATTTGGAAGTAGCCTTGAATCTGTTGTCTGAAAAAATCTTTTATTTCTTCAGGCTTGGCATCCAGTTCTTCCTTCTGAATAATTTGGGAAGTAATTAAACCCCATTTTGTTTGTTTCTCAAACTCAGGGTATTCTTTTTCTACTTCTTCGTCGGTTTTTAGTTTGCCGTTTTCTCTTTGTAATTGTTTTTTCAAGTATTCTACAGGCAGCTCAATCTTGGTGTCATTGATGAGTTTTTCGAAAATCTCATGTTCCATCATATGTTTGGTCTGATGATCCCATTGTGCCTGAAAGTCTTCTGTGATTTTTTTACGGAAGTCTTCTTCTGTTTTTACTTCTCCTCCAGGATATATTTCCTGAAAAAAATCTTCGTCAAGTTCACGAGTAATTGATTTTTCAATTTTTTGGATAGTCACTACGTAATGGTTTTCCGGAGCAGTTTCTTTATCTAGCTTCCAGTCGTCCATAATCCATTCCAGTTCTTTCTTTTTGAATGCATTTTTAAGTTGCGTAGGGAAATAATTTCCTTTCGTCTTAGTAGTTAATTGATTTTGGAATCTTTTAGAGAAGTAGTCTAAGCGGAATGTGTCTTGATGATCGTCTTCTTCTTTCTCTCCAATCTCATTTCCGTTTTCATCGGCCAGGTCAAAGGATAATGTAACGAGGTGGTCGTCTTCTTCAGCTTTTTCTATCTCTTCGCGTTTGGCCGCCCGTTTCTGTAATTGTTCGATTTGCTCGTTAATTTCTTTCTCTTCGGGTTTTACCTTGTATTGAGAGAATTTGAACTCTTTTTCGAGTGCGTCAATGTCCAACTTTGGTTTTAATCCTATTTCAAAATCGAAAGAATAGTCGATCGGATTATTAAAGTCCACTTTAGGGGATTTTTCATCAGGAATGATAATTGGTTGCCCAAAAAGATCCAATTCTTCTTTTTTTAGATAATCGTTCAGCTCATCTTCTACAGATTTAAGAACTTCTTGAGGGAATAGTTCGCCACCATACATTTTTTTTATTAAGCCGGTAGGGATTTTACCTTTACGAAATCCGGGGATATTGGCATTTTGGCTATATTGTTTTAATGCTTTTTTGAATCCGGGATTATAATCGTCTTCTTTTACTGTTACGGTCAGACGGTCGTTTAAGACCCCGATGTTCTCTCTGTTAATTGTTGCCATAAAATTAAAACTTAATTATGAAGGTGATAGGACAATAATAGTTCCAATGACGGGTTGCTGTCAAAAAGGCAGGTTGTTGAGCCGGTGGATGTGCAAGGCTGACTTCTTTTATTGTAAGCATTTGGAACCTTGGATTTGCAAAAAAAAGTGCGGGTGAAGGGACTCGAACCCCCAAGCCTCTCGGCATTAGATCCTAAGTCTAACGTGTCTACCAATTTCACCACACCCGCAGACAATCT
>DATGTY010000007.1:0-5325 GCA_035301605.1 Chitinophagaceae bacterium
AGGAAAATTTTCTTTTCCTCCAAATAAGCCATAAAAATCATTTAGAAACTCCTGTTTCAAAGGCTTCATATAATCATAAAGGGGGGTTACCGGATTCCCCTGCTGATCAAGATGTACAAAGGATGCTCCATGAGAAGAAAAGTTGATTGCTTTAATATTATACTTTTCATCATCAAGAGCAGCCTGCAATTGCTGCTTCATCCAGGAGAAAATAGCAGCAAGATCTTCACAATCGTCTCCATCCTCATCTTTTATATCAGGAATGTTGGTAGCTATTTCTTCTACAATATGATAATCCCTATCAAAAAGGATAAATTTTTTATTGGTTCTTCCAAGGTCAAATATAGCGATTACCGAGTGCATTAGTGTTTAGTGTTCAGTGTTTAGTGGTCAGCCTGCCTGCCAAAGCTTTAGCGTAGGTAGGCGTACATAAGTATTCATTTTTTTCTACAAAAAGAAGCTGATTTGTTTATCATTGAAGAAAGCATCATTCCCACCTCTGCATATTTATTCAAATAATAATCCTTTTGTTCCGCGTTGACATATTCACAATCCCAAGCCGTTTCAATCCAATGTTGAGGTTCTAATTGTTCGCCATCAGCATCTGTAAATTTGCTGATAAAATGCTTTTCATATCGTCTCGCTCCCCAAGCTTCCGCTATTTGTGCACCTACAGAACGAGAAGACCTTCTCACCTGATCACTAAGTGCATGTCGTTCTTCTTTAGGAAAACCGCTCGTCATATCAAATATTTTTTGTGCTAATTTCCTTGCCAGCTTATATACTTTTAAATCCCGAAAACTTTCTACATAATTATTCATTTTTTTATTTTAAAGTTTATAAACTACTCCACTACCGATTACTCCACTACTGACCACTTCCTCACAGCCCTGTCGCCACCGAATCTTCTCCTCTTTCATCTATCAACGCTCCACGTACATTCAGGGCTCTATAAGCAGCTATCGGATCCAACGCTGCATCATCTTGTAATCGTGCTTCTGCTAATAATGGTCTCAAATCTGTACGGAAAGCATCCTGTAACACTTCCTGTGCTATTGTGGGGTCGTTATTTTGCTGAGCATCACTAAGTTTCTTATCATCAACCGTTAGCGCTTGCGCCAAAGCGAGTTGAATAGCCTCCACCGATTGCAACAAATCCTCTAATGGATCTTTGATATTGTGGCTTGCATCAATCATCCAACTCAAATCTTGTAAAGACCGATTTTGATTTTGCAAGCCTTCCACCAATTCATAAAAAATAAGGAACAATTCATAAGGATGCATACTTCCGGTAGTTAAATCATCATCTGCATATTTTGAATCATTAAAATGGAATCCTCCTAATTTATTCTCTGCCAACAAAGTAGAAATAATCTGTTCGATATTGGTATTGGGTAAATGATGCCCTAAATCTACCAAAGTATTGGCCTTTTTTCCTAATTTATTGGCCAATAAGAAAGATGTTCCCCAGTCAGGGATAACCGTGGCATAAAAAGCAGGTTCAAAGGGTTTGTATTCAATCAACATTTCAAATTCTTCCGACAAGCCTTTATAAATCTGACTCAAAGAATCTTCCGTTCGCTGTAAAGCCCGGCGCATATTGTGCTGCCCGGGAAAAATAGCACCATCCGAAAGCCAGATAGACAAAATATTGGTGCCCAATTCTTCTCCATATTTCGCTACTTCAAGGTTATGTGCAATGGCCTGATCGCGAACCGCTTTATCTGTATGACAAAGTGAACCATAACGATAGGAATATTTCTGATCCGCCTGATCCTGAAAAGTATTGGAATTCACTGCATCAAAACGTAAATTCAACTCATCGGCTAATTGACGTATTCCGGCAGCATCTTCCGGAATATCCCAAGGAATATGAAGAGAAATAGCACCACTTGAACGATTCAGCGCATGTAATAATCCAATATCATACATTTTCTCTTCTAAATTCACAGGCTCTCCTCCATTCGGGAAACGACCAAAACGTGTTCCTCCAGTGCCCAAGGCCCAACTGGGAATAGCGATTTGAAACGTTCGTAACGTATCAATCACATATGCTACATCAATGTTTTTTTCTTCCAATTGATCCCTTAAAACATCGAATTTTGACTGGTGTTTTTTTAATTGCCCATCATTTGAAGAAGCAATTTGTTCTTTTGATATTACCATCTTTTTAAGTTTTTAAAATTTTTATGCCACTAAGGCTCTAAGACACAAAGTTTTCTTATTTCTATCAGACCCTAATTCTTTTTATACCATTTTTAATAAACGGCTCGAATATTCCATATTAACTTTCTTAGCGCCTTTGTGCCTTCGTGGCCTATTATTCTTCGTTACTTAACGTACAAAAGCAGCAGCCACTCCCCCATCAACATTTAAAGCATTCCCTGTACTCTTATCCAACAATCCTCCTACAAATGCAAATACAGCATCAGCAATATCTTCAGGTAAGATGGCTTCATTCAACAACGTCCGTTTCGCATAAAAAGCCGGTAATTCATCTACTGAAACGCCATAAGCCTTCGCACGACCTTCTGCCCAGCCGCCGGACCAGATATTACTGCCTTGTATTACCGCATCGGGATTGACAGCATTCACACGAATATGGTCTTTCCCGAGCTCGGCAGCAAGCAATCTGTTCATGTGCAGCTGAGCGGCCTTTGCTGTACCATATCCTACATTATTAGGACCACTCACCAATGCATTTTTACTCACAATATTAATAATATCCCCTCCTAATTCCTGATTTTGCATGATAGTCGCTCCAGCCTGAGAAGTAAGAAATTGTCCTTTTACCAATACATTTTCCAACAAGTCCCATTCCTGAAGCGTAGTCTCCTTTAAAGAGCGAGAAAGAGATAATCCGGCATTATTTACCACAATATCAAGTCCTCCAAAAGCCAAGCTTGTTTTTTCAATAGCACTTTCCACATCTTCTTTCTTCGTTACATCCATCTTTACCGTTGTAAAAGCATCTCTGGTATATAATTCTTCAAATTCTTCGGCAGTGTCTGTCAAACGTTCTTCCTGAATATCCGATAAAACCACACAAGCACCCTCTGATGCAAATCGCTGAGCTACAGCCTTACCAATTCCGCCTCCACTGCCGGTAATCAAAGCAATTTTTCCGGATAAAGGCTTTGGCTTTGGCATTCGCTGAAGTTTAGCTTCTTCCAACAACCAATATTCAATATCAAAAGCTTCCTGCAAGGGTAAAGATACATATTCAGAAACAGCTTCCGCCCCTTTCATTACATTGATGGCATTGATATAAAATTCAGAAGCTACCCGCGCGGTTTGTTTATTCTTAGCAAAGGTAAACATACCCACTCCTGGATATAAAATTACGACCGGATTAGGATCCCGCATAGCCGGACTATTTGCATGCTTATGCTCTTCATAATATTTTTTATAGTAATTCCGATAATCTTCAAAAGCCGGCTGCAACTTTTCTTTAATTCTATCCACTTCATCTAAATCTTCCTCCTGTGAAAGATCCAATACCAAAGGACAAATTTTCGTTCTCAGGAAATGATCCGGACAACTGGTACCCATTTTTGAAAGACGCGCTACATCATTGCTATTAATGAATTCAAGAACACGTTCGTCATCCGTAAAATGCCCAACCATCCTGTTTTCAGAGGAACAAAATCCTCGCAATACAGGAGCTAATTTAGAAGCCCGATTCTTTCTATCTTCTTGTGGTAAAGATTCACCTTTTACTCCACCAAAAACAGTTTCATTCTTTTGATAATGCGCTTCCAGATACTGAGAATATTTCTCAATAACTTCCAAAGTATTTACATAACTCTCATAGGCAGTATCTCCCCAGGTAAATAAGCCATGTCCCCCCAACATAATACCACGAATATCAGGATTTTCTTTTAAACAGTTCTCTAACTGTAATCCTAGATCAAATCCCGGACGTTGCCAATCGACCCATCCCATTTTTCCATCAAAAAGTTCTTCATTTATTTTCTTCCCATCTTTACACGCAGCAATAGCTATGGCCGCATCCGGATGTAAATGATCAATATGTTTGAAGGGTAAAAAAGCATGTAAAGGCGTATCTATGGAAGGTGCTTTCGAATCCAAATCGAAGATGCAACGATTAAATAATCCTACCATTTCATCTTCATACTCAATTCCTCGATACACTTTTTTTAAATCCTGTAATTTATCCAGATATAGTCCAGCAAGTCCATCTCGTTTTAATGTTCCAATGTCTCCTCCGGAGCCTTTTACATACATCACTTCAGTATCTTCTCCGGTCAACGGATCCTTTTCTATGACTTTGCAACTGGTGTTTCCACCTCCATAATTTGTTAATCGCAAATCGGCTCCTAACTTATTAGAGCGATATAATAATAAATCAATCTCTTTTTCCGCAGGAGGTTCATTATTAAATTTTGCGACCTCGGCTTCATCCCAAAGGTAGCTAACGTGCTTGCCTGCCAGCGAGGCAGGTTTGAATTTTTCTGTTATTTTTGACATATATAAACTTTAGCAATTATACTATTTTAATGATTGTATCTTATGTATAAGGTTTTCATAAAGTATATTTTCTCTTTTAAAGTCTCTATTAAAGATACTCAAAGTTACCAATTTGATTTTTTTAACTATCCTGTAGCATCCTGTTTATAGAATTCATTGTATTTCTATCCCTCTGACAAATATTCCTTCACCGGAGTTTTCAGAAGACACAAGCTGTATTTTATAATTTCCAGCATTAATAGCTGTTTTGGTCATAATATTGACTTTCCTTTGCTTACCCGGTGGGGTTTTGGGAAAATTCAATTGACTTTCTTGCATAACAATTCCTTCTTTAGATATTAACCGAAATTTTAAATCCCTCTTCTCATCCTGATTGTTAGCATATTTTACCCTAATAGAATATTTTCCTGCGACTCCTATTTTTATATTAAATTCTAATGTATCTGATTTTACAGAAGAATTAAAAACAACATATTTCTTATCTTCCAGCCTTTTAAAGGACAAACGTTTCCCTTTAAGCATGGCTGCATTAGCATGATAAGACTTTGTAGGCTTTAAATCATAAGTAGGAACCATATTCGTCGCATATTTACCTATCACTACACATTTATTTGTTGAATTAAGATTTGTTGAATAAGATTTTCCTATAGTCACGGTATCTCCTTTTGAAAACCTTTTATGAAAAAGAACAAAATTCTTTCCCTTATCATTTTCGATATAAGTTCCTGTTGAATCGTAAGATTGGAGCCACGAAGGTCTATGAATAAGTGTGCTATCTAATCCCACATATATATCGGCATCCGCAGTCACCTGAAATCTCATCAACCACGATGT
>DATGTY010000008.1:0-10417 GCA_035301605.1 Chitinophagaceae bacterium
CTTCTGTTGGGGCCGACTGGTTTTGACAGCATGATCTTAGGTAAGTAAGCATGTCGTGCGTTGTGTATATTGCACGTTAATCTGAATACTCAACATTTTATCTGGCAATAATAACAATTATGCCATGGCTGCCTAGTCTTAGTGACTAGAATGCCTTGTCCGAAGCGGTTTCCGCCTGTCTGACTGCTTCCGACTGCTCGCCAGTAGCTGGCGAGCCACTCAATCGACAGGATAGGGATTTGCAGTGCTGCGGGTAAATTCTGAAATGAAGCAGATAAGGATAGGGATGGCTGGTTATCTCCCTGCTCTATCTCGAAAATGAATAGATAACTAAGCATGAAGAAAGCTTATAGAAGACGTGTTTGGACGCGGGTTCGACTCCCGCCGGCTCCACAATTATATAATTATCAGTATATTATACTTTATAATTAACCACTTCGAGGACATTTCCCAAAACACATTCTATTAAAAAATATATAGTTAAAATATTGTTATTAACATAGGATAAGCAAAATCATTTTTCAAGTCTATATCTTTGCGCGCCAATTACGCAAGCAATGAGATATTTCAAGTTTATAGGCTTTTTATTTATACTTAATATCAGTATAATCCGTCTGCAGGCGCAAACGATAAAAAACAATCTAAAAGGCGATTCTTCAAAAACATCGCAGGAAGACACCACTCAAAAAAAAGGCTTTTTAAAAAGCATTATTCATTATTTTAACGAAGCGAAGAAAGATAAATCTCAGAAAAAATTTGATATCTCTTTTATTGCAGGTCCCAATTACTCCAAAGACACCAAATTTGGCATTGGTATGCTGGGTTCCGGCATTTATCGTATCGATAAAAATGATTTATCCCTTTCGCCCTCAGATGTATCCCTTTATGCCAATATCACCACAAGTGGCTTTTTTGCGGTAGGAATTGACGGTCATACCATCTTTCCGGAAGACAAATACAGAATCAATTACGACACCTACTTTGCCTATATGCCAAAAAATTATTTTGGCATAGGCTATGCCGCAGGGCGGGCAGGGAAAGCTACAAAATTTGATGAATATACTTTATCCGCAAAAGCCGATTTCTTAAGACAAATCATTGAGAATGCCTACATTGGAATTTCTTTATCAGCACAAAATATAAAGGGTAAACATTTTGATAAAAAAGACATGATTCCCACCGGCGACCTCAATAATACCATTGTAGGAGCCGGCTTTATCCTTTCATATGATTCAAGGGACTTCATACCCAACCCATATCAAGGCGTACTCCTGAAATATGAACAAAACTTTTACCCCGAAGCGCTTGGAAGTACACATGCTTTCAATAGAATAAAATTCACAGCTAGAACCTATAAAAATATCTGGAAAAAAGGAATATTGGCTTTTGATTTTAATGGAATATTCAACAATGGAGATGTTCCCTGGAGTATGCTTTCAGAACTTGGGAGTTCCAGACAAATGAGAGGTTATTATTCGGGACAATACAGGGATAGACACCAATTGAACACCCAAATTGAATTAAGACAAAAGATTAAAAACAGGCATGGTTTTGTTGTCTGGGCAGGCGTAGGAGCTGTCTTTGATGCATTTCATGATTTAGACTGGGGACAGATACTTCCCACTTATGGAATAGGTTATCGTTGGGAATTTAAACATAGAGTGAATATCAGACTCGATTTTGGTGTAGGCAGAGGCCAAACAGGATTTTACTTTAATGTGAATGAGGCTTTCTAAAAATAAAAGAGATGAGAAAATCGGCACTTTCAAAATACAATAAACAGACAAAATTGCTGTTCTGGTATTTCATCATCCTCAACATGATACCCAATCTTTATTTTTTATTTCATCAACCCACACATATACTGGGAAAATTGGCGCTAATCTTATTTCCACTAGGCCTTTTTCTACTCATATTCTCTGTAGTAAAGAATATTGGAAAATGGCAGATTCTTCTCTTTCCGCTATTATTTCTTCATGCTTTTCAAATTGTATTATTCTACCTGTTTGGCGGAGGCGTCATAGCCTCAGATATGTTCCTGAATTTGGTCACAACCAATTCATCAGAAGTAGATGAACTTTTAGGGGCTTTAATGCCTGCCATCGTCATCGTATGTATATTATATATCCCCCCGGTCATTCTAGGAATAAGCGCTTGGAGAAAAAAAAGTCACCTCTCTACTCCCTATAGGAAAAAATTAATCCTTTTTGCTTTGATAGCACTACTTTTAGGGAGTACTTTCTCGGGTTTCGCTACAAATAACAATGGTCGTTCTTTTTCTATTATAGACAATGTATATCCCATAAATGCACTCTATAATTTAGGATTTGCTATTCATAAGAATAATAAAATACAATCCTTACCAACAACAACAAAAGACTTTTCTTTCCAAGCCACCCGAAGTATAAAAGATTCCGGAAGACAAATTATTGTTTTGGTCATTGGAGAAACCAGTAGAGCCGACAATTGGGGACTTTATGGATATAATCGAAAAACGACACCGAGATTAGCAGAGGCAAAAAATTTAATCCTTTTTAAAGATGCATTAACCCAAGCTAATGTCACTCATAAAAGCGTAGCTATCATTTTATCCAGTGTAGGTGCCAAAAATTTTAATAACATTTTTAAAAGAAAAGGAATATTTGCAGCCTTTGATGAGGTTGGTTTTAAAACGGCTTATTTATCCAACCAGACAGAAAGTTCTTTTATTGAGTTTTTTGGTAAGGAAGCCGATATCTATAAAGCAATTCGGGATCCCGAATCTCCTGAAAACAATTATGATGAGCAATTGCTCCCTATTTTACAACAGGTCATTCAACAAAACCATGGCAATCTGTTCATTATATTGCATACTTACGGCTCCCATTTCAATTATACCGATAGATATCCTAAAGCATTCCGAAAATTCACTCCGGACACGATTACTAATGTAACTCCGGAACAAAAAACTCAAATGGTTAATGCTTACGATAATAGCATTCTTTATACGGATTATATCCTCTCTAAAACAATACAAATTCTTCAATCTAGCCATGCTTCTACGGCCATGCTATATACCTCTGACCATGGAGAAGATATTTTTGATGATGAAAGAAAGAACTTTTTACATTCCTCTCCTTATCCTACTTATTACCAACTGAGAATTCCTCTATTCCTTTGGTTTTCTGATAAATACAAGACAAATCACCCTTCAATTTACCAATCTGCGGAACAGAATAAATCCAGACCGGTATCTACCAACAGTATCTTCCATACATTACTGAACATAGCCGAAATAAAAACAACTTATTACAACCCCCGGTTATCCTTAACCAGTCCGCAATTGAAAAATGAAGTAAGATTTTATTTGAATGACCATGACAAGGCCATTCCATTTCAGAAAATGAATCTAAAAGAAGAAGATTTTAACCAACTAAAAAAGAATCATATCAAATATTAATTGTCATGTTCAAAAAAATCAATAAAATAGTTATCCTGCTGCTCACAGGGATAATAAGTCTGCCTGCATGGGCACAACCGAAAATAGAGTCAATTCCATATGGAAATATGGACCAATGGATGTCCAGAAAAATAGAAGAATCTTTTGTTATTGGGGGAGAAACAAAAACCATCTATGAGATTGCAGATAAGGATCTTCAAATAGCACAGAATACGCCCTATAGAAACACCCAATCCCCATGGGCTGTATCTTCCGTTTATGCCAGAGTTCATGGGATTACAAAAGCCAGTGTCACCGTATTTCCGGAAAGAAGGGGAAAAGGATATGCAGAACGACTGGAAACAAAAATAGAGCATGTAAAAGTTTTTGGTATCATAAACATTTATGTACTCGCAAGTGGAACTATATTCCTAGGTCAGATGGTAGAACCGATAACCAGTACCGACAATCCACATAGTAATCTTATTACCGGAATTCCATTTACAAAGCAACCCAAAGCGCTCCAATATGATTATAAAGTCGTCACCGGCGGACCTTCCAGAAAAGTTAACGGCTTTACAGATGGGGAACCTACAGGAACGACCGATCATGCAGAAGTTTTTATCTTACTGCAAAAAAGATGGGAAGATGCTCAGGGAAGCGTACATGCGTTACGTATAGGTACCGGTTGGGAAAAATTAACGCAAACTGAAACATCTTGGCAAAACAAACATCAACTAAAGATACATTACGGAGATATTACCGGAAAACCTTTTTATAAGAGCTATATGGCTTTAAAAAAGGGAAGTAATGCCAATTATACTAAAAATAGCAAAGGCAAAATGGTGCCTATCATAGAGGAAGGATGGGGAACGAAAGCGGACGGCGTTACTCATCTAATTCTTCAATTTTCTTCCAGCGACGGAGGTCCATACATTGGCAATACCCATAGCAAACTATGGGTGGATAATGTAGCTTTAGTTTATTAATCCAAACTATTTTTTTGAAGAAACAACCGACAAAGGTGGATTTTTCCTCTTTACATAGTAGATTAATATAATTCCTGCAATAACTAATAAAGAGGAAATAATTTCTGCCTGTGTCGGATGGATACCAAAAATATCATATTTGGTATTTACCCTGATGAGTTCGATAAAAAAGCGTTCAATACCATTAAAAATAAGATAAATTCCAAACAGCATGCCCGGAATTTTAATTTTCTTACGGACAGACCAAAGAATGACAAACAATATTAGACAAGCAATAATTTCATACAAAGGCGTTGGGAATACCGGTGTCGGAAGCATGGCACAATGTTCTCCCACGCAACCGGGAATAGGAATACCAAAGCTAATCACATTATGAGGGAAGTTAAAAGCAAAAAACCAATCCGGCAAAAAGCTTAAAAAATCGGGTTTTACAAAAAATGCATGATGCACATTGGATAGGTTCCCATAATCCCTAAGGAAAAAATCTTTGTATTGATGTACCGTTTGTTGAAATTGTCCTGCCGCTGCCCTTACAGTTCCCCCATGCCCATCATTCGCATAGGCGCTATTATAAATTCCCCAATCGCCATCTCCGGCCATCATACAACCCATTCGTCCCACTCCATAGGCCAACATTAATGCAGGCGCAAAGCTATCCAATAATTGCCAGTGATTAATCCACTTCTTTTTTGCATACCACAGAATAGCAATGGCAGCAACAATCAGCCCGCCATAGAAAGTTAGCCCACTAAATGAAAAGAAACTTTGCCACGGATTAGCCATATAGCTATCCCAGTTCTCCAGACTGTCAAATATTTTAGCGCCTACCAACCCGCCAACGGCTGCCATAACAACGATATCACCAATCCGTTCATGAGGCCAAACCTTATATTTTTCCTTCTTAGGTTTAGGTAGTTGCTGTTTTTTCTTACTATTATAACGGAGGTAAGCCAATATAACACCTAAGATTAGCCCTCCAAAGAAATTACCTTCAGAGGATAAAATCAAATGCTGCGGATTATTTGAAAAAGCTGACCAATTCAGTAATGCAAATAATAGTTTATACCCAATCAGGAAGCCAATAATAAAATTCCAAACAAGTTCGGTTGTACTAGCGGGTTTACCTATGGTTCTTTCTTCCCCTTTTGGCGTAAGCCAACCATTTTTTTCTCTTCTTTTCATTTCCCTTGTCAGGAAATAAGCCGAAGCAAAGAAGGCCAACGCTACAAAAAAGCCAAAGGTCTGAACCGGTAATTCAATATGAATACCAAAAAGGTCTCTTAATAAGTCGGATATGCTAGGATACATAAATTAAAGTTGACAAAAACATTGATTGGTCAAATTTAAACGATATAAATGAATATCAAAGAATCTCCTTATTCTTTATTCTTTTCTTTAAGATTTTCATAAACAGCCTTAGCCAGATAATAGGCTCCTTTTCCATCAGGATGCACACCATCAGGGAAATAACTGCCATACGGTTTCAATGCCTTATATAAGTTCATGAGGTGTACCTTTTCTTTAGCTACTACAGCTTTTATAATCGGGATTTCTACATGAATAATGCTATCCCTGATTTCATAAGGATTAGCTTTAAAAACGGGAACCGGCAAAGCCGCCCATATTTGCTCTTCTCCGGGTAAATTTTTAAAAACTTCTAAAAAATCTTTATAATCTTCTGCAAATTCATCTCCATATTTCCAGTTCCAAGCTTTTGTATCATTCGTACCCAACATAATAACAATAATATCCGGATCCCAATTCTTAACTTCCTGAAACGCATCTTCTTTCCAGTAAGGATGATCACCTTTTTTCAAAAGCGTTCTTCCACTTACTCCATAATTTCGCACGTCATAATGACTTCCCAACATTCGTTGAAGCTGCACAGGATAATTCAGACTGTCTCTATTTTTAATGCCATATCCATAGGTAATACTATTGCCAACGCAAGCCACTCTAACCTCGTTTTGTGCGAAAACAGTCGCACAGCTCAACAATAAAACAGTGATAATAAGATAAAAACGTTTCATCATAATTTATTTTTCAGGATTAAAAGCTATTTTACACAACGGAAACCAATGTTAGAAGCAGAGCTATCGGCAGTATTAGAAGTCCTTGCCGCCACCCTGTATCTGTTGCAATAAGAATGATGACACAAGAAAGATCCACCTTTCATTACTTTTGCTTGTCCCTTATCTGGCCCTTTTGGATTTTTAATGGCTGTAGCATCATGCTGCGGACTAAACCAATCATTGCACCATTCCCACACGTTCCCGGACAAATTATATAACCCATAACCATTGGGAGCGAAGCTATTTGCCGGAGCTGTTCCCAAATACCCGTCAGCTAAACTATTATAATCAGGAAAATTTCCTTGCCAAATATTACATTGATGCTTCCCTTCAGGGGTCAATTCATTTCCCCAGGGGTATTTTTTTTGTACCAATCCACCTCTTGCTGCATATTCCCATTCTGCTTCAGTAGGCAGATGCATCCCACTCCATTGGCAATAAGCCATTGCATCATTCCAAGAAACATGCACTACCGGATGATTCATTCTATCGGCAATGTTGGAATGTGGTCCTTCCGGATGATTCCATACCGCACCGGGAATAGCACACCACCAGGGTGTAGAAACCGCTACTTTTGGCTTAGTAGCCAATATTTCATTAGAAAGTAACGCATAAAAAACAAAAGACCAGCCATACCTTTCTGCATCCGTTTTATATGCCGTATCCTGAATAAAAGTTGCAAACTCTTTGTTTGTTACTGTAGTAGGTGTTATAGAAAACAGGCTTAATTCAACTTCCCTGACCGGACCTTCTCCATCTGTCGGAAAACCTTCTTTATCATCCGTTCCCATAAGAAAGATTCCTCCGGACAATTGAATTAATTGCTCAGAGGAATCTTGTCTTTTTCTTTTCTTAACCGTTCTATCTTCCTTATTTCCAGTTTTTAGGGGTCTGGAAGCAGAACAACAGTTTTTCTTTTCTTTAGGCAACTTAACTATTCCCTCCCAGAATTTTTGCCTTTTCTTGTCTGAAATATTTCACGCCTTTAATTACTTCAGGAACATTATTTTTAAAGTGGTATTCATGCTCAACGAACATATATCCTTTAAATCCTTGCCTTTTTGTTTCTTTCAAAATAGCAGGAAAATCAATCACACCATCTCCCATGGGAACATCATGCATGTTTTCCCCACCTTTTTTATTTTCATCTTTTATATGAAACTCAATGATATGACCTTCTAATTGCTTCAGACATTCTACAGGATCCAAACCCGACTCCAACCAGTGTCCAATATCTGCACAAGCACCAATTCTGGGACTAGCTCCTGCAATTGCATCCAGTACACTATCAGGATGCCAATAAGGAGTAGGATCAGAATGATTATGAATGGCTACATTTATTTCATATTTATCGGCCAATTTAGAAACTAATGGAATTTGGTCACGTTCCGGTTCAGAAGCAATATTGTCTAAATCCATAGCATCAGCAAACTTAAACAACTGCTCCCAATCCGCTTTCGTCTTAGGAACAACTACGCCATAGGACACCATTTTCACGCCATGGTCAGCCAACATTTTCTTCACCTCTTTTCTCTTTTCAGCATTCATATGATAATCCAACTTCCCTTCGATTCCATTTCCAATTTCCTGACCGGGAAATCCTTCTAAGTAGGTTAAATTACAAGAATCCATTTTCTTCAATGCCACTTCTAACGTATTCAAATGAAACGTCCACGCCTGCACTCCCAGCTTCCAATCATCGGGCTTTAATTGTTCTGTAGCCGTAGAAGTAGAATCATCTTCTTGTTGAGAATCGGAGGAGTTGTTATTTTGTTGTGAACTTCCACAGGCTCCTAATACAAGCATTACCATACTTAATAAAAATAAATTCTTAAATTGAGAATAAGTCATTTGGTTATATTTGGGTTTCTAAAATAATTGAATAGTACGAATACTATTTTCTATTGAAAAGATGGTATAAAGATATAAGAAGTTATTAGAGAATACAAAATTAATTAATATCGGCTATTTCCTTTTTTCAAAATATCCTCCAATTGTGCTGCCATTTTATCCACTTTCTCCGGATATTTATCAGCCAAATTGTGCTGCTCTTCTTTATCTTTATTCAAATTATAAAGCTGAGGATAGGGACTATAGCCGGTTTCAATATTTACATTTCTATTTAAAGCCGATCCTTTATGAGGTTCAATATACTTCCATCCTTTATTTATAAAAGCCAATACTCCGGCATTATTTTGTTCAATATACACCTTTCTTCCTTTGTTGCTCTTTCCTGTCAAGACTTTCCATAAGCTTCTGCTGTCAACAGCATCCTCTTTATCCAAATCCACATCAACCATATCAGCAAAAGTAGCCAGCAAATCCACCTGGCTAATGAGCCCATCAGATATTCCAGGAGAAACAGTTCCCGGCCAACTCACGATAAAAGGGACTCTGGTTCCCCCTTCAAACAGGCTGTACTTCCCACCTCTAAATGGACCTGCCGGTTGATGTCCATGCGATTTTTCCACCGCACCATCTACATAACCATCATCCATAACCGGACCATTGTCACTAGAGAAAATAACAATTGTATTCTTAGTTAAATCAAGATAATCCAAGGTTTTCATTATTTCCCCCACTACATAATCCATTTCCAAGATTACATCTCCTCTATATCCTAAATTGCTTTTCCCCTTAAAACGAGTTCCGGGCATTCTTGGCACATGAATTTCATTGACTGCATAATATAAGAAGAACGGATTCTCTTTATTCTTTTCAATAAAGTCTTTAGCTTCCGCTAAAAAATCTCCGGCCAACTCTTCATCTGTCCATATTGCTCGATTTCCTCCTGTCATCCACCCAATTCTTCCAATACCATTGACGATAGTTCCATCATGTCCATGGGAGGATTTCATTTTCAATAATTCAGGATGCTCACGTCCGGTAGGTTCATTTCCCACTTTATGCCTATAGTTTACTTTTATAGAATCAGGCAATTCCAGCCCCACTACACGATGGTTCTTTACATAAACAGTTGGTACACGATCAGCTGTTGCCGGGAACATAAAAGAATAATCAAAGCCAACTTCATTTGGACCGGGCTTAACAACTCCATTCCAATCGGGCCCTTCTTCTCCTCCCATTCCTAAATGCCATTTTCCAACGCTGGCAGTCTGATAACCGGCATCTTGAAAAACAGAGCCAATAGTAGCCTGATTCAGAGGTACAATAAGAGATGCATTCCCCGGTAAAATATGAGCACCATTCCTAAAAGCATATTCGCCTGTAATTAGAGAATACCTAGAGGGCGTACAAGTAGAAGCTGTTGCATGCGCATCTGTAAATCGGATTCCAGAAGCAGCCAATTGATCAATATGAGGAGTCTCTATTTGAGTTGCACCGTAACAACTCAAATCTCCATAGCCTAAATCATCAGCATATATGATAATAACATTAGGCTGTTGTTTCTGAGCAAAAGAATTTTTAGGGAAATTCAACACTAAAAAGGAACTAAAAAATGCAAATAAAAGAAAAAAATATTTCATAAATGCTTACTAATAATTGAACCTTAAAAGTAGGAAATAATTTTCAATAACAGCCCACAGAATGCTTGTAGAAAAAGAATTTCTTATCTTCGTTATTATGAATGGAGAAACGCTTTCTATTAAAAACATGGTATGCCAAAGATGCATCAGTGCAGTAGAAACAATCTTGGCAGCGCAAGATATAAAAGCAGAAAAAGTATCTTTAGGCGAAATTATACTTCCCAAACCTCTTTCTCCTAAGGACAAACAACAACTCGCTGAAAAATTAGAAAAAACAGGATTTGAAATTTTAGACAATAAAGAACAAGCACTAGTATCTTCTATAAAAAATTTATTAATAGATCTTATTCACCATCAGGACTTATCAGATTTTCATCAAAATCCCTCTGATTACCTTTCTCAAAAACTCCACAAAGACTATAATTATCTCAGTAAGCTCTTTTCAGAAAC
>DATGTY010000009.1:0-8495 GCA_035301605.1 Chitinophagaceae bacterium
TCTGTTGTCCCAGCACCATAATCGATTGACCTCCTATTTCAGCCAGACCACCAACCATGGCATTATCATCTCCCACATTCCGGTCGCCCTTGAGTTCCACAAATTTATCGCTAATGCGTTCTATATAAGTCAAGGTGTATGGTCTGTTCGGATGACGACTTACTTGAACTCTTTGCCAGCTATCCAGGTTTTGATATATTTTTTTTCTTGTAGCATCTATTTTTTCTTCAATATCTTTAACCGTTGAATTGATATCGACATCGGAAGATTCACCTACTCTTTTTACGTTCTCTATTTGCTCGTAAAGCGCTTCAATAGGTTTTTCGAAATCTAAAAATTGTGTAGCCATCTATAATATGATTTTGCGCTGTAAAGGTACATATTCTATATCAAAATAAAAGATAAATAAACCAAATTGATATAGACCTTTATGACATAACAGTTATAGAATAGGACGTTCAACAATAAAGAATAAAAAAAGCAGCTCTCAAATAAGGAGCTGCTTTTTTTATTTTATTTAATGGTTATTTGAGCTTAGCTTTCTGCAGTTGCGCTAGCATCTACTTTTTCAACAATCAGAGATTGTACCCCATTTTTTATTACTACGTTTCCGGTGATAGAAACATTCTCAGCAGCGTGTTTCAAAGCAGCTTTATAAGCATCGGAAGCATCATGATCTTCCAATAAGATATAAACCTGACCATTGGAACCTAAGATTCCTGCCGGCAAACCTTTTTCTAAACAACCTTCTGCACATTTTTTGTGAGATTGTCCCATAGCACCATGATCCATATAACAAGACATGTCCAGTACTTCTCCGGTAATAGTTTGCGTTCCGGTTTTAGGTGTTTTTGAGTCTGTTTTAGCCGTTGTTTCTGTAGTCGTTGCCTCTGCGTTATTGTCTTTAGCAGAGTTATTACTACTTGGCTGTGAGCAAGATGCTACAGAAAAAGCAAAGAAAGCAACTGCGATAGCCATTCCAAAAAACTTAGTTTTCATTTTCATCAATTTTAAGATTTAGATATTAATGCTTAAAGCGAATGTACAAAATTTTGATGATATATAGAGATTGATGTTAAGAAACCCTTTTATTATGACTTTAGTAAGACTAATTTAGTTTTTTTGAGTAATTTAGCTACAATCTATTTGTTAATCACAAAGTAAGCCTAATTATTATGAAAACTTGGAAAAAGGTTATGATAGCCATTATTGCTTTATTTTTAATTATTCAATTACCTTTTTTTACGCCGAAAAAAAATTTTACCGAAGAAGATACACAGACAGCCATGACTGATAAATATGAAGTTCCCATGAATATACAGATGTATTTTTATGCCAGTTGTTTTGATTGTCATTCTAATTATACACAGGAATATCCCTGGTATTACCATATTCAGCCGGTAAGTTGGTGGATGGATATGCATATAAAAAATGCGAAAAAACATCTGAATTTTTCAGAATTTGCTAATTATTCTCTAAAAGAAGCAAGTCATAAATTCCATGAACTTAATGAAGTTATGACTGATCATTCTATGCCGTTAGGATCTTATTTGTGGTTGCATAAAGATGCAAAATTTACACCTCAACAATATGAGAAAGTGGCCAAATGGGCAAAAAAGATGCATGAACAACTGGAAGCTAAAATAGATTCTCTGGATATGGATTAATTCAGCGTATGATTTCGGAATTAGGCTTATTGTTTTCTGCGATATTCTTTTTATTTTTACTTCAAAGTTTCATCTTATGCCGGATAAAAAGAAGTTGTCTCCCAGAGAAAGAAAACGGGGACTTCCTCCCGGAAGTTTGGTATATACCGGAGATTCCAAAAATCTTAAAACCAGATTTCTATTACATCAATATGAGGAATCGAATTATAAACTTCATGAGGAATCTGCACTAGGTAGCGCCATAAAAAGAATTAGCGGAAATGAAAAGTGTTGGCTGCAGGTTGTAGGAATAAATAACATAGAACATTTCAAAAACTTGGGACAGATATTCCATATAAGTCCACTTGTATTGGAAGATATTATGGATGTTTCTCACCGACCTAAATGCAATGTTTTTAATGACTACATTTTTTTTACATTAAAATCATTATTCAGATCTGCAACAGAGGATGAACTGCTTCAATATCATCAAATTAGTTTTATTTTAACTGATAATTTATTAATCTCTTTTCAGGAAGACGAAGAAAAATGGTTGGCCGATTTTATTCTCCGACTCAATCAAAAAACCTCCACCTTAAGGGAAAAATCTATTGATTATCTTTTCTATCGTATGCTGGATACCATTGTGGATTATTATTTGGTGGAATTAGAAAACTTAGAGGAACAAATTGAAGATTTAGAATTAAAGATAAATGATAAAATTGAAGAAGAAGATATTCTGAACATACAACAGCTAAAAAGAGACCTAATTACTTTGCGTAAAAATATCTCTCCCCTTCGCGGCGCTATATCCGTAGTCAAAAAAGAAGATCGGTTTCTCACAGAAACAGTAATACATAACTTATCGGATGTTTATGAACATACTATTCATATTATTGAAACCATTGAGACCTATAGAGATTTAAGCTCGAGCCTGATGGACTTATACATGACGGGAGCCAGTAATAAAATGAATGAAATCATGAAGGTACTCACCATCATCTCTACCATCTTTATCCCGCTTACTTTTATTGCCGGTGTTTATGGAATGAATTTTCAATATATGCCAGAGCTTGACTGGGATTGGGCCTACCCTGCTACAATGTTTCTAATGGTACTTATTGCACTCGCAATGATTGTTTATTTTAGAAAAAAGAAATGGCTGTAGTCTAGGCATACCACATTTTCAAATTAAAGTAAGCCGCGCATCCCATTTAAAAAATTACTTCCTTAAATTGCCACACTTTATAGATAAAGAGTCCCAGAAAAACCCATGCTGCAATAAAATTCACGAAGGTACTTGCCAAAAAACCTATGAAGGATCCAAATGCAGCTTTAAAAGCCTTCTCCGGCTGGGTTTGATTAAACACCAATTCCCCAATCAAAGCACCGGCAAAAGGACCAATTAAGATTCCAAAAGGAAAGAAAAGTCCGATTATCAAACCAACAGTAGTCCCTATGGCTCCTGCCTTGCTGCCACCAAATCTTTTGGTTCCCTGCGCCGGAATAATATAGTCTAATATAAAAAGCAAAAGCGTTACTGCAAGTGTAATCCCTAAAAAAGTATAATTCATAGGAATATCAGGTATAAAGTAAAATACCAATAAACCTAACCAACTAATTGGTAATCCGGGCAAAACAGGAATAATGCTACCTATTATCCCTATCACACATAAGGCTAATCCTATTAGAAATAAAAAGATTTCCATAAACTCAAATTCAAGATACGGACGAACAGCCATTCATAATATTGAATACTTTGTCACTTATTAATATGCTCTTGCAAATAAGACTCTTTCCTTCGATGGTCTGCCGGAAAATATACATTCTCCTTCTTCCTGAGGATTATTCAAAGGAATACATCTGATCGTTGCTTTGGTCAATTCTTTAATCTTTTGTTCCGTTTCAGCTGTACCATCCCAATGGGCTGAAATAAATCCTCCTTTTTTCTCCAAAACCTTCTTGAAAGTATCAAAGTCATCTACTGCAGTAATATGTTCATCTCGGAATGTTTTCGCGTTTTCAAACATATCAGTTTGAATGGTTTCCAATAAATTTTGAACACGCGCTACCAAACCATCCATGGGATACCGTTCTTTTCCCTCCTTATCTCTACGGCTCACCTCTACCTGTTCATTTTCTATATCTCTGGGACCCACAGCCAGGCGAACAGGCACTCCTTTTTTCTCATGTTCTGCAAATTTCCAGCCCGGACGGGTAGTCTCATCATCATCATATTTTGCTCTTACTCCGGCTTTTCTTAATTCAGACAACCAAACATCTGCCTTTTTGTCAATGGATTCTTTTTGTTCTTCATTTCTATAGATAGGAACTATAACTACTTGAATAGGAGCAATTTTTGGAGGTAATACCAATCCATTATCATCCCCATGTGCCATTACCAGACCACCCACAAGACGGGTAGAAACACCCCAAGAGGAAGCCCAAACGTATTCCTGTTTGTTCTCTTTATTGGCAAATTGAACCCCAAAAGCCTTTGCGAAATTTTGACCTAAGAAATGAGATGTTCCTGCCTGCAGCGCTTTTCCATCCTGCATAAGTGCCTCAATACAATAGGTATTTACAGCTCCGGCAAAGCGTTCGGAGGCTGTTTTAACACCTTTAATTACCGGCAAAGCCATATAATTTTCCGCAAAATCTGCATAAACATCCAATATCTGTTGGGTTTCTTTAATAGCTTCTTCCGATGTAGCATGAGCAGTATGTCCTTCTTGCCATAAAAATTCAGAAGTTCGCAGAAACAAACGTGTTCTCATCTCCCACCTGACTACATTTCCCCACTGGTTTATTTTTAATGGCAAATCCCTGTAAGATTTTATCCATTTTTTATAACTATTCCAAATGATGGTTTCTGAGGTAGGACGAACAATTAATTCTTCTTCCAATTTTGCTTCAGGATCAACTTCAAGTACATTCCTTTCGACACTGTTTTTCAATCTATAATGAGTAACTACGGCACACTCTTTAGCAAAACCTTCTACATGTTCTGCTTCTTTGTTTAGAAAGCTTTTGGGAATCAATAATGGGAAGTAAGCATTTTGATGACCGGTTTCCTTAAATTTTTTATCTAAAACCTCTTTCATGTTTTCCCATAAAGCATAGCCATAAGGTCTGATGACCATAGCTCCTCTCACAGGGGTGTAATCAGCTAATTCTCCTTTGATAATCAAGTCATTATACCATTGAGCATAATCTTTTGAGCGCGCTGTTATTTGTTTATTCATTATATAAAATTACTTTCAAATGATAAGGATGTAAGAAATATGCAAAACTACAATGAAAATTTTAAACTGAAAGGCATGTTTTTTGTTGTATATACATAAGGTGATAAATATAAACAGTCATCACTTAAAATGATGAATGGTAAGGTTTAAAACGAAAAAACACTTAACTTTACCTCTAATAAATCCCAAAATTATGAAAATTCAGAATCTCATATGGTCTATTGGGTTGCTTGTTTTAGCTGGATGCGGTACGACCTACCAAAGCGGAGGGTCGTCAGACGCAGTGTATTTTCCTTCCGGAAGTCAACAGCCTGATTATACGGCCAACGACAATAGTCAAAATACACAAGCCCGGAAAAGCAATAGCAATCAACAGGATGACAATCATTATGTCACTTATGATAATAATGGCGACCAGACTTATTCTGAAGATGAATATTATAATGACGACGGGTATTCTGACTATGAAGAAGGATATGATGATGGTTACACAAATGGATACTATAGTCGGAGAATCATGATGTTTGATAGACCCGGTGGTTTATTTTCCTATAACTATTATATGATGAATCGTCCTTTCTATGGAGGAAGTTACCTTTGGAATGGATTTGGGTATAATAGTATGGGGTGGTTTCATAATCCCTATATGTGGCGACCAGGTATAAGCTTGGGATTGGGCTTTGGAAGTCCCTATCTCTATGGTGGTTGGTACAGTTCATTGTATAATCCTTACTATGGTTTCGGTTATCCCTATTATGGTTATGGCGGATATTATGGTGGAAAGTATGGGTATGATTATAACCCACCGAAAAATAATTATCGCCCAAGAAGAACAGCTACTTCTCCGAGTAGAACACATGAGACAAGGAATGAATCCGCGAGAAGAGCTACTCGCCCCTCTCGTTCAGAAAGTGCAACAACAGAATCTTCGCGATCGGCACGTCGGAGTAATGCCAGAAGCAACCGTTCTACAAGAAATGACAACAACAGGACAGCTAACCGCAGACGAAATTATAAACCGAATGCCGACGAACATACAACCACCAGAGCAAGAAGAAGTAGTTCTGACAAAAGAAATGTCCAGAGAAAATCGGTTCAAAGAAGAGAATCTCGTCCTCAACAAAAACGTGTAAAAACGAATACCAGACAAAGAAGACAACCAACAAGAACCAGACAGAGAACACAAACAAGAACCAGACAAAGAGTTTCCAGACCAACAACACAACGATCCGCACCAAGACCAAGTGTAAACCGGTCATCTAGTCGGAGTGTATCCCGATCAAGGAGATAATAGTATTAATTTCAAGTAAATATAGCCCCATTGGTATGAATAATAAAAAAATCATATTCCTTTTAATAGGTATTCTATACTTTAATTTGTCCTCTGCTCAAGATATGACAGATGCTTTGAGATATAGCTTTTTAAATCCGGGCGGCTCGGCAAGACTTCAGGCTATTGGTGGTGCCGGGGTTTCTTTAGGTGGCGATCCTTCTATGGTCAATACTAATCCCGCTGCTATAGGTATGTTTAAATCAAGTGATTTGTCTTTTACCGGAAACCTGAAAATAGCCAATATGAAAGGCGATTATCTGGGGCAAACAGCTTCTGAAAACAGACTGCATTTTGCGATACCTCAAATAGAGCTAATTATTGCCGGACAAAATAGAAATAGAAACTCCAAATGGAAAAATTTTAGTTTTGGTATAGGACTTAACCGTCTGGCAGATTTCAATAAAACTATTTTTTATAAAGGGAACAATGGAAATTCTTCCTTCTCAGATCAATACTTAAATCTTGTGAATGGAGGAATTGATGGAAGCATCTTTACGGATGCAGATAATGATGTCAATTATTTAGCAGATAATTATCATCAGGGCGTCATTCAGGCTTATGACAGTTATCTTATAGACCCCCCATTAGACAATAATGGGGTTTGGACTAGCCTTCCCGGAGGAGTATTAGCTCAGGGAAAAAGCTTACATCAAACCAATATCATTACCACGGATGGCGGAATCAACGAATTTAGTCTGGCTTTCGCTGCCAACTATAACAATAAACTATTTATTGGTGGTGGATTATTTATCCCATCTATAAATTTTGATCGAAAAAAAACTTTTAAGGAAACACCAAAAGGCGGAGATTCTCTCTTGAATTCTTATAGCGTTGAAAACAGTCTGCATACAGACGGTGTTGGTGTAACCGGAAAGGTTGGTGCCATATATTTAATTAACAGCCAATGGCGTGTAGGGGCTTCTGTACATACCCCAACCTATTATAATATGCACGACAGCTATACTACGACGATCACAACAAGTTCTAAGGATATGGGAGTAAATACCAGTACCACTGCGGATTACACCAATGGTTATCCTGATGAATATGATTACTCATTATCTACTCCCTGGCGCTTTATGGGTGGGCTATCTTATCTCTTTAAAGGGACGGGAGATGCCATTTCCGGGGGATTTCTTACTCTGGATTATGAATACGTCAACTACGGTGCTTCCAAATTCCATTTTAATGGAGATAATAGTACTGCCGCTGATAAAGAATATGCAAATCAGCTAAATAAAAATATTAAAGAATCTTATAAAGGAGGCTCTAATATTCGTTTGGGAGGTGAGCTCAAGTTTAACCTACTCTCTGTTCGTGCCGGATTTTCATACATGGGCAGTCCTTATGAAGAATCGGATCTAATAGGTAGTCAATTAAAATACAGCTTGGGGTTAGGAATTAGAAAAAATAATTTTTATGCCGATTTGACTTATACCCTTACTGATAAAGGAGAACACTATGATCAGCCTTACACACTGAACCCGGATTATTTCCCAGGGGGTAATTCTCCTAAACCAGCTTTAGTGTATGGAAATCTCAGCAACATTTATCTGACAATAGGATTTAGACTGTAGTCTTTCTAAGATAAACTGAATGGATAAGTCGAAATCTCAATCTCTCATTTTTCCGGCACATGTTCACTCACAAAAACAGTCCAATCATCCTGTCCATGTCCTTTTTCAATCCATTTATCCATTTCCTTTGCTACCGCCGGAACAACCGTTAATTTATTTCCTACTTTTTCTGTTTCCTCCATCATCAGGCGAGCATCTTTACGTGCCATAACCAACTCCCAGGAGGGCGTTTGAAAACGATCAGAAAGAATCTTATGAAGACTTCCTTTAACCACTGCACCCGGATCCCAAGCATTATACAAATCTTCTACATCCTTGGCAGAAAAGCCCATTGATTTAACCAATTCCAAAGAATCGGACACGCCTCCATTAATAGCCATTAACAATTGATTCCCAACAAGTTTCATACCTGCAGCTTTTCCAACTACATCTCCTAAATTAAGTAGTGTTCCCGTCATTTTTGATAATTCGGATTCCAGATTCTTAATAACATCCTGATCGCCAGAAATAAGCATGTTTCCGGTCGCATTAAGTGCATTTGTTGGTCCCATCAAAACAGGTGCATGTTGATAGGTAATCCCTTTTGTTTTCCAGTCACGGGTTCTGTCCTTGGCGCCCTGTACTGAGGTCGTTGTATGATCAACGATTACACAACCTTCTTTTAAAGCAGTATCGGCCTTAGCAAGAACTTCAT
>DATGTY010000010.1:0-3984 GCA_035301605.1 Chitinophagaceae bacterium
TGTCCCAACGGATTAGAAGCTGCCGGATCAATAAGATTGTAGTTTTTAACTCCTAAAGCACCATCTTGTCCGGGATATCTAAACATCCAATTAAATTGCTTTCCGGTAACTTCCATGATTCTAGCATCATCCGGAGCCGGCCCCGTAATTTTGCTCCACTCTTGTAAACCCATAACAATCAAGACTAAAAGCACTAAAAGCGTTGCAGAAGTCCAGGTGATTTCAAGTTTATCATTTTTAGGACTATGTCTTGGTAAATAACTCGCAGTATGACCGGGTCTAGACCTGTACATATAGGCAAAAACGAATAACATAATGTGCGTAACAATAAACACAATCCCAGTTACGATCAAGGTCACAAAAATCAAATGATCGATAGCTTCGCCCTGGATAGCTGCAGCCTTGGGCAACAAATATCCTTTTAAGTGCTCATTACACCAATATACACCAATAAAGCCAATCACCAATGACGCCAACATAAGTCCTGCATTGACTTTATTGGAAGTCTGTTGTGCTTTCTCTTTTCCTCTTAGTATAGAGACATAATCACTAACCTTGGAGATTTGTATGACAATCACCAAAATGAGGATAACCGTTAGTACGATATAAAAACCTGACATCTTATTTAAAACCTAATTTATAATTTAAAAAAACTGTCCAAAATATTCCTTCTATACTCACAAATCCATCATCAGGATTCATGAATAAATGTCTCTTTAAGATATGGATTATTCTTCGGTAATAACGGCGCCTTTTTAAGATTCACCATTACAACATAGACTAAAACTCCAATAAATCCAAGAGAAATTCCAATTTCATACCATCCAAGATGCCATCCATTCTCAACAATACCCGGCATAAACATCATAAAGAAATCTAAATAATGTCCGATAAATACCAATAAGGCCATATAAGCAACAATAGTATAGTTTCTCTTAGAATCTCTTGTCATCAATATTAAGAACGGTGCTACAAAGTTAAGAAGTAAAACTAAATAGAACAAGGTGTGATAAGACCCCCACATTCTTATATTGAAATAAGTTGTTTCTTCCGGAATGTTGCCATACCATATCAAAATGAACTGAGCAAACCATAGATACGTCCAAAAGATGGAGAAGGCAAACATAAACTTACCCAAATCATGAATATGTTCGAAAGTAACCCATTCCAAATAACCGTTATTTCTAAGAATGATAACAAATAATGAAAGGACTGCAAATGCAGTCACAAAAAGACTGGCAAAAATATACCATGCAAACAAGGCAGAATACCAATGCGGATCAATACTCATAATCCAATGCCAGGTAGAAGTAGAATTCGTAATCGCAAAAACAGCAACAAAAAGCGCAGCCCAACGATATCCTTTCCAAAATATTTTTGTACTTCCGGGCTCTGCTAAATCCTCCTGAATAGAAAATCTGCGCAACTTATATCCTATAAACGACCAAAGTCCAATCGTTACAAAGGTCAAAACCGTGTAGAAAGTAGGATTAAGAAAAGTACTCTTCTTTTGTAATAAATGGTCATTAGATACAACGGTTTTATCGACCCACTCATATACCTGAGACTTATCTCCCCAGACCACACACATCATGATAACAAAAGCAATACCACCAAGAACCGGTATAGCCATGACCATGGCCTCGATAACTCTTTTGTATGCCACATGCCAGCTCCCCTGTGCTAATGTAGCAGCGCAAAGTGCTACTAACGCACCGAGAACAATAAGCAGGAAAAAGACAGAATTAAACAGCAAGATGCCCCAAAATCTTGCATTTCCTTGATCTCCATTAAGAGAAAATATCCCAATAATTAACGCTAATAGCCCAATAATGGATAGAACGATACTGGTTACTCTTACTTTTCCGGGTATTGAAAATTGCTCTTTCATTCTATTTTCTTACTAATTTAAAGTTTATCTTAATTAAGGATTCATTAATGAATAACTATGAATCATGGATTGTAATGTAGAATCTTTTTTTGCTGCAGTTGAACCATGTTCACGTTGTACCTTTTCAATATAACTCACAATCATCCATCTTTGCCGCTGATTAACCTGGCTCGCATAGCTGCCCATATTCCTCAGTCCATAAGTAGCTACATAAAATACGGTGCCTTCTGGCAAAGTAGATTTCGGACCTGCTATAAAATTCGCCGGTTTAGCGATAAAAGGTCCGGATCCACCTTTATACAACGGGCCATTCCCATCCAACTTTTCTCCATGACAGATAGCACAGTAAATATCAAAAAGGCGCTTTCCTTCCTCCAAAATACTATCAGTAACCTTTAGCGGATTTTTAACCGTACCGGAATAAGCATAACCTGAATCGCTTTCCGGAATGTGATAAGGAAGCATCGTTCCTCTTTTAATAGTTCCTTCAACAGGCAATCTGCTGGACATACCATTCTCAAAAATAGGATTAGTTCCATAAGGGTTGTAAGCCCTCGAGTATTCCATATCCGGCATATAAATATTCCCTTCCTCTCTATACCTATCGGTATGACAGGCAGACAGGATAAAAATACCACCCACAATAGCCAAGGCTACAATATTGATCCGTTTCATTAAAAAATTTTGCATTTTAAACTAGACTCTATTTAAGTTGAATCAATGATTAATTTATTTATGAGGCTGACGGTTGCTCTTCAAGAATTTGTTTTTCAAACTTCGAAGGCTTGGCATAATTACCATACCACCATCCTGTTTCTGCACGTTGTTCCGAAATTTCAACAGCTCCTAAATCAGAAAACCATTTTTTCAATTCCTCTGCATCCGTCTTTTCTGTCTTTTCAAGAACCATAACGATTAAATCATCTGTCTGTCTGGGATGAAACACATGTTTCTTCACACCGGGCATAATTTGATTTAACCAACAAAATGTTAGCGTCATTCCTACCGAGGAAATAAGTACAGTAAACTCAAATGTAATCGGAATAAAAGAAGGTAATGGAAAATGCGGCTTGCCATCAAAATTTAACGGCCAGCTATGAACGGTTACAAAAGCCATTCCTCCAAGCGCTACTATAAGGCCAAATAAGCCATAAAAGAATCCTGCAGTATGAATACTCGTCTGACGCATACCCATGGCATCATCCAAACCATGAACCGGATAAGGAGAGTAAACATTGTGTAATTTATATCCCGAAGTTCTGACTTTATCCACAGCCTTAAAGATGCCTTTTTCATCTTTAAAACAGCCCACTACAAAGTTTTTTACAGACATAATTTATATTCTTAGTTCGTTTAATACTTTTTATATAATCCTAGTTTATGCATGCCCATGTCCCGAATGACTAGAGATTTCCTGATAGAATTCTTCATTAGATTTCTCTTCAATTCCATCCATATTTTCTTTATAAGATTCACCCGATGTTCTCAACACATGTTTAATTTCATGTATAGCAATAACCGGAAAATATTTTGCAAAAATAAAGTAACAGGTAAAGAATAATCCAAAGGTTCCAACATAAAAACCTATATCTGCCCAAGTTGGACGGAAGTATGTCCAGCTGGAAGGAATCCAATCATGATACAGAGACAATACAATAATTACAAACCGCTCAAACCACATTCCGATGTTAATAATAATAGACATAAAGAACGTAAAGGCAATGTTACGACGTAATTTCTTAAACCATAACATCTGTGGACAAATCACATTACAAGTGATTAAGCACCACCATGCCCACCAATAAGGACCATTCACACGCCACCAAAAAGCACCACCTTCCCCAAAAGATCCGGAGTACCAGGCAATAAAGAACTCTGTAGAATAAGCAATTGCCACAATCCCACCAGTCAGGATAATCACTTTATTCATGGCTTCTATATGCCCTAATGTAATGTATTCTTCTAAATGCAAAATCTTTCTGGTAATAATCAACAACGTTTGTACCATCGCAAAACCCGAGAAAATAGCCCCCGCAACGAAATAAGGAGGGAATATCGTTGTATGCCAACCAGGAATAACTGATGTTGCAAAG
>DATGTY010000011.1:0-6373 GCA_035301605.1 Chitinophagaceae bacterium
TATTAAATCCATAAAAGTACTAAAGGATGAGGCTGCAGTGAAAGCTTTCGGTGATAAAGGGGAAAATGGTGTGATAAAGATTTTTCTGAAGAAGGATAATGTACAATCTAATAAGAAGGAGGTTACTGTGGATGAGAAACCGCAACCACTTTATATCATAGACGGGAAATCAGTGTCTAAGGATGTCTTGGATCAATTGAATCCTGATAAAATAGCGTCTATTGATGTATTGAAGGACGAATCTGCAGTCAAGAAGTATGGGGAGAAAGGGGAAAATGGAGTAGTAGAAATCACATTGAAAACGGAATCGAATTAGCTCTCTTTAATTGTTTTATGAAATAATTGGGCTAACCGAATAAAGTCACATTCAGTAAATCTGCATCGTTGGCATATACAAATTGATAGTAGCCATAGAGTATTAAATAGGCAAGCGAAGAACAAAACTGCTAATACTATTTTAAAATTTATTCTATGGCTCACTTTTAATATAATGGTTGTTTATTTCATCAACCATTCTTTAAAATTATCATAATTCGTTGTCATTGGAATAGCTTGTTTTTCTTTCTCTTTTAAATGCTTAGCTTGTGATGGAATTTCCACCTGTTGCCAACTTTCTTCGTCATAGACGTTCGGAAATTTGCAGGGATGTGCAGAAGATAGGAAAATACCATTTAAGGGCTCTTTTTGGGTAGAAAGGTATTCTTTTAGTCCGGCATAAGCAATGGCGGTATGTGGACAAAGCATATAATGATTTTCCTTTCGGACTTTTTCTATAGTGTTTAAAGTATCTTTATCCGTAAAGGTGTATCCACTAATTTGCGCCCTCATTTTTTCTACATTGTTGTTAAAAATAGATAGCATGCGTTCGAAATTACTGGGATTACCCACATCCATGGCATTTGATAAAGTATGTTTGGATGGTTTAGGTGTGAAAATACCGGATTTTAGGTATTGAGGTACTTCGTCATTGATGTTGGTGGATGCTACAAAGTGATGTACCGGGAGCCCCATTTTAGCTGCAAATAATCCGGCGGTAATATTGCCAAAGTTTCCACTGGGTACCGAAAATGTCACAGAGCCATTGATTCCTTGTTTTTTCAATTGCGCATAAGCGTTGAAATAATAGAATGTTTGTGGAATCAAACGGGCAATGTTAATGGAATTAGCAGAAGATAGATTTTTTGTTTTGGATAACTCTTTATCTAAAAATGCAGTTTTAACTAGTTTCTGACAATCGTCAAAGGTGCCGTCAATTTCCAGAGCTGTAATATTTTTTCCTAAAGTGGTGAGTTGTTTTTCCTGCAGCGGGCTTACTTTACCTTTGGGATAAAGAATGGTAACATTAATTCCGGGAACATCATAAAATCCAAGCGCTACCGCCCCTCCGGTATCTCCTGAAGTAGCTACTAAGATGTCTATTTCCTTTTTATCTTTTTCCAAAAAATAATGCATGACTCTGCTCATAAATCGAGCACCGAAATCTTTAAAAGCCATGGAAGGACCGTGGAATAATTCCAGCACATGTATATTCTCTTCAATTTTCTTTATTGGTGCAGGGAAGTTAATAGCTTCTTCAATAATTTGTTGTAGGGCATGAGCGTCTATGCTATCTCCTATAAGAGATTGGGCGACTGTGTATGCTATTTCAATAAAGCTTTTATCGTGAATGTTTTTGAAAAAATCGGCCGGAAGTTTTGGTATCTCTACCGGCATGTATAAGCCATTGTCCGGAGGAAGACTTTCAAAGACGGCTTGTTCTAATGGAACCTGATAGGTTGGATTTTTAGTACTATAGAATTTCATATGATTGATTTAAAAATTGGAAGATAAAGTTTTTGGACCTTCTGTGTTGACTTGAGAAATGTAGGTATCGGATTCTATGTCAACCGTTAATAAATGTTGCTTTAAAGCTTGCTGTATTTGTGCTGCAGTCTCTTTTCCACGACTTAATGCAAATACAGAAGGCCCTGAGCCAGATATACCAAAACCAAGGGCTCCCATGTGTAATGCTTTCTGTTTCAAAATAGCAAATTCCGGAATTAAAATAGCGCGTGAAGGCTCAATAAGTTGATCATCCATAGAACGCCCTAGTAAGTCATAATCTTTCCTGTAAAGCCCACTGACAAGACCTGCTATATTTCCCCATTGTCTGACGGCATCTTCTAAAGTAACTTGTTTCCGAAGTATTTTTCGGGCGTCTCTGGTTTGTATTTCTATTTGGGGGTGAATGACTGTAGCTACAAGCTCTTCCGGCGTCGGCAGCGGGATAACATCTAAGGGCTGGTAACTTCGAATCAGTACGAATCCACCCAAAAGAGCAGGAGCTACATTGTCTGCATGGCCTTGTCCGCAGGCCAATTCTTCTCCTGCCAGTGCAAAAGGAAGAAGCTCTTTTTGAGGTAATGGATTTTCCATGAGTTGATTGATGGCATGAAGACCGGCTACAGTACTTGCTGCGCTGGAACCTAGTCCGCTCCCGATAGGCATTCTCTTATGTAAGTGGATATTTACACCAATATCCTGATGCCCTGTTTTTTGTAAATAATCCAGAACAACAGCACTTACGGTATTCTTTTTCGGGTCTGTAGGAAGTAAACCTTGATCTCCCGTTATTTCTGTTAATTCAACGCCAGGGGTGTCTTTAATATGCATTTCTACTTCATCCCCTGGTTGGTCGATTGCCAGCCCCAGTATATCAAAGCCACAAGTGACATTGGCAATAGTGGCCGGAGCAAAGACTTTGATTGATTTATTCATTTTATTTAATCTAATGGTTCATTTTATTCGGCACCAACTTTTACCAAATCTGCAAATACGCCGGCCGCGGTGACCTGTGCTCCTGCACCTGGTCCTTTTACTACCAATGGACAGTCGGCAGTATATCTCTCCGTAGTGAAAGCAATAATATTATCACTTCCAGACAAGGCATAAAAAGGATGCGTGTCATCTACTGCTTTTAAAGAGATACTGACTTCCCCATTCTCCATCAGTCCTATAAAGCGAAGAACTTTTCCGGCTGCTTCGGCATCTTTTTTTATTTTTTCAAAATGCGTATCTGCTTTTTCCAGCTCCTGATAAAAAGAAGCTACATCCGGAGCTGTCATGCAAGATTCGGGTAAAATATTTTGCATGTTAATATCGTCCATTTCCATTTCATGACCGGAATCTCGGGCAAGAATAAGCATTTTTCTCATAAAATCTAATCCACTCAGATCGTCTCTGGGATCGGGCTCGGTAAAACCGTTATCTTGCGCCTCTTTGACAATCGAATGAAAATGTTCCTCGCCTTTGAAATTATTAAAAATAAAAGAGATGGTTCCCGAAAGTATGGCTTCTATTTTTACAATACGATCTCCGCTAATCATGAGGTCTTTCAGGGTCTTGATAATAGGTAATCCTGCACCTACATTGGTTTCATAAAAGAAATCTACACCATGTTTTCTAACTGCATTTTTAAACCTTTTATATTGATCATAACTTCCGGAATTTCCGATTTTGTTACAAGTAACAACAGATATATTTGATTTTAGTATATCTTCGTAGTAGGATACAATATGCTCACTGGCAGAATTGTCAATAAAAACACTGTTTGGCAGATTGAGTTTTTTCATTTTTTCGATGAATAAATCTAAATCTGCCGGTTTGCCGCCTTCTTCAAAAAGACTTTCCCAGTCCGCTATTTCAAAACCTTCAGGCTTGAAGAGCATTCTTCTACTGTTAGTTAACCCAATCATCTGGATACGCAGTGCATTATTTTCATATAAATGTTCCTTGTGCTGTTTGATTTGTTCCAATAGGGTTTTTCCTATATTCCCAATTCCAACATAGAATACATTCAGTGTTTTTACAGCAGAAAGGAAAAATGCTTCATGCAGAACGTTTAATGCCTTGGCTAAATTGTTACGTTCTATCACTACGGAAATATTATATTCGGAAGATCCCTGTGCGATGGCAGAAATGTTAATACCATTCCTCCCTAATGCATGAAATAAATTTCCACTTATTCCGGTAGTGTGATTCATGTTTTCGCCGACTATTGCAACAATAGAAAGGTTTTCATCTATTTTAGGTGGATCAATCTTATGAGTCAATAGTTCCATCTCAAATTCGGTGTAGAGTACTCTCTTGGCCTTTTCTGTATCTGCAGGAGAAATAGCAAAAGTGATGCTGTGTTCGGAAGAGGCTTGCGTGATGAGGATGATATTGATGTCATACCGGGAGAGCATAGCAAATAATCGTCCACTAAATCCGGAATTACCTACCAGACTGCTTCCTTGAATATTAACGAGGCTTACCTGCTCTACAGATGAGATGCCTCTGACCGGGTGTCCGTTTTTCTTTGTATTATGATGGATAATGGTACCCGGAAAATCGGTATTAAAGGTGTTTTTTATGCGAATAGGAATATTTTTGGCAAAGGCAGGAATCATGGTTGGCGGGTAGATTACCTTGGCCCCAAAATAGGACAGTTCTTTGGCTTCAGTATAAGAGATTTCTTTCAGACTAAAGGCTCTTTTAACCATTCTGGGATCTGCAGTCATAAAACCATCCACATCGGACCATATTTGAATTTCATCTGCATCTAAAGCGGAACCAAAAATAGCCGCAGTAAAGTCACTTCCTCCACGTCCGAGGGTGGTCGTCTGTCCGAGTTCATTCCTAGCTATGAAACCTGTAGCGCAAAATAATTCTGAGGATCTGCCATGGAAGAGCTTTTGAATATTTTCCTGTGTTTCTGTTAATTTAACCTGCGCTTTTCCGAATTGACTATCGGTAAGAAAAACTTCTCTTGTATCTGTAAATTGTATGTTTGGAAACTTTTGAGATAAGATTCCCGAAATCATAAAAGTAGAACAAAGTTCGCCATAGGACAGGATGTTGTCTCTTGTTTTGAGAGATAGTTCTTTGATTGCTCTGACGCCTTGTAGCAATTCTTCAAGCTCATTAAGATAAAGCTTGATTTGCATGATGATAGGATTTTGTCTTTTCGCCGGTATCAGTTCATGAATAATTTCTAAATGTCTGTCCTCAATTTCTTTTAATGGTCTATCGAAGCTATTTCCAATTTCAGCTTCTGAAGCCATCTCCAGCAATTGATTGGTGATTCCTCCTAAGGCAGAAGTGACTATTATCAGCGGTTCTTTTTCTTTGCGTTGGTCAGTTACAATTTCTGTCAATCTGTCAATACTTTCCGCATTGCTTATTGAAGTACCTCCGAATTTTAATATTTTCATTCTTTTTGGTTTAGTGATATTATATGATTTTAAGTTCATAAAAAAACGCCTTCCTATTCGGGGAAGGCGCTTAAAATTTCTTATAAATTAGGTCCTTACCGCCGAAACAACATACCGTTTCCAATACCGCTGATAATAATCCCGGAAATGGAAATAATGTTAATAATTGTATGTTGACTTCTGGCATTCATAAATAAGGTGGAAACAAAATTAAAAATAATAAATGCTTATTTCAAAATTATATTCATTTTTTTTGAAAAAAGATTGAAATTTTAAAAGTGTCTGTTGAATTTTTCAAAAATTTAGATAGTTAACTTATCTTTGCAGTTCCTTAGAAAATAAAGAGATTTCGGGATGTAGCGCAGCTCGGTAGCGCACTTGCATGGGGTGCAAGGGGTCGCTAGTTCGAATCTAGTCATCCCGACAAAAGAGGCTTATGTAAAACATGGGTCTCTTTTATTTTATTAGCTTTCAGACCCCATTTTATAATTGCAAATATTCCTTCATCGTATTCACATATTCTTCAAAAGCTTTTTGTCCTTTAGTGGTGATACGAACCGTGGTCAGCGGATAATTATTTTTAAAACTTTTGTTGATTTTTATATAATCCGCTTTTTTGAGTTTCTTCAATTGAAAACTTAGATTCCCGGCTGTTGTTTCTGTTTCTTCTTGCAAATATTTGAATTGCGCATGTTCTATGCCCATTAAAATAGAAATAATGGCCAGCCTTATTTGGGAATGTAATAATGGATCCAATGCTTTCAACATTATTCAGGCTTTTTTCTTATTAACAAAATTCCGGGAAGAAGATAACCTAGAATAAGGGCTATGGCCATCAATAGCAATTGATTGATGGGGGTAATAAATACACAGGCTATAGCAGCCAGAAAAAATAAAATGCCACCCCAAAACATGGGCTTATAATGCAATACTAATCCCGAAACACCAATTAATAAACTGGTGAGCACCAGCATAAAGGGCATGGGAGTGGTGTTGAGAGCAATGCATAAAAATGCAAGTAAAAAGTAAGTCACGCCACTCCATATAAATAGCCATCGTAAAAAAATACCTTTTGAAGAAGTCGTTTTATCTTTTTTACCACGGCTTTTAAAATATAATATGGTGGATATAAAGCCTGC
>DATGTY010000012.1:0-4543 GCA_035301605.1 Chitinophagaceae bacterium
CCCAATTTTTCGCCTTTCCAGACGATAGAGCGTTCTACATGTTGTTTACAGGCATCTACTCTTTCTTCGATTGTGGGGGGAGGCAGGATTTCTCCTGTTTCTATGTAATGCCGCATTTCCCGAAAGACCCAGGGATAGCCAATCGCTGCTCTGCCAATCATCACACCATCTACGCCATACTTCTTTTTAACTTCTACCGCATCTTTTCCGGTTTTAATATCTCCATTTCCAAAGATGGGAATATGTATTCTTGGATTGTTTTTAATGTTTCCAATCAGCGTCCAGTCAGCCTCCCCTTTATACATCTGCTTACGTGTTCGGCCGTGAATAGAAAGTGCTTTTATTCCTACATCCTGTAATTTTTCTGCTACTTCTTCAATATATTTAGTGTCTTCGTTCCATCCCAATCGTGTTTTCACGGTTACAGGAAGATGGGTTGATTTAACAATGGCATCAGTTAATTCTACCATTTTAGGAACATCTTTTAGAATTCCTGCACCTGCTCCTTTGGAAACCACTTTTTTGACCGGACATCCAAAATTAATGTCTATGACATCAGGTTGAGCTTGCTCTGCAATGTGGGTGGCTTCTATCATCGAATCAATATTTCCACCAAATATTTGAATTCCGATAGGACGTTCATAATCAAAAATATCCAGCTTTTCTCTGCTCTTGACGGCATCTCTGATAAGACCTTCTGAAGAGATAAATTCAGTGTACATCATGTCTGCGCCCTGTTCTTTACACAGTTCCCTAAAGGGAGGATCACTCACATCTTCCATGGGCGCAAGAAATAAAGGAAAATCTCTTAATTCTATTGATCCTATTTTTACCACGATGACTAAGTTTTATTTGCAAAGTTAGGGATTAATCGGGTGACTATAATATGAAATAGGGAACAAAGACCAAAATAAAAAGCCTCCTCCCTTGAGATTAGGAAGAAGGCTCTGAAAGAAAATATTTGTAGCTATTAAGCGGAAATAGTCCAGGTTTGTTTCCCTTCTAAAAGGCGGTCTAAGTCAGCTTCTTTTTGTTCTTTAGCCAATGCAATTTGTTCATTGAGTTGATCTTCATAAGTAGGTCTGTATAAATCGCAAAAAACGCCAAACGGTCTTGGAAGATGGTCTTCTATTGTAGGATCATCAAAGAAATTAACCAGCATCTGGGATTTAAAGGTATCTTTTTCATCATGCACCCAAAGGTCATCTGTAGAATAATCCGATCCAAGTTCAACCACTTCCGGCTTAAGTCCATCTAAATGAATTCCTTTATTTTTCTCTTTTCCGAAAATGAGTGGTTGTCCATCTTCCAGGTATAGGGCTTCATCGACTCTGGTTTCTTTGCCTGTATATACCTCGAAAGCACCGTCGTTGAAAATGTTACAATTCTGATAAATCTCCAAAAAAGAAGCGCCTTTATGTTCGTGAGAACGCTTCATCATGGCTTGAAGGTGTTTGGGATCTCTATCCATACTTCTTGCGATGAAAGTACCTTCTGCTCCAGAGGCCAGTCTGACCGGATTAAATGGGTGATCTATACTTCCCATGGGCGTAGATTTTGTAATCTTTTGTTCCTCCGAGGTAGGAGAGTACTGCCCTTTGGTTAAACCGTAAATTTTATTGTTGAAGAGCAGAATATTAGTATCGAAATTTCTCCGGAGGAGATGAATAAGGTGATTTCCGCCAATGGATAAAGAATCTCCATCGCCGGATACAATCCATACACTCAACTCAGGGCGTGTGGCTTTCAGACCGGAAGCAATAGCCGTAGCTCGTCCATGTATAGAATGCATTCCAAAGGTATCCATATAATAAGGCAATCTACCGGAACATCCTATTCCTGAGATAATAACAAAATCCTCTTTGGGTATGCCTAAGGTAGGCAACACCTTTTGCATTTGCTTCAATATGGAATAATCTCCACATCCGGGACACCAACGAACTTCCTGATCGCTGGCAAAATCTTTAGCTGTTAGCACTTTTTCTTTAGGCTTCGGTTCTGCAACTGTAGCTCCCATCATAATATATACTTAAAAAGGTTTAGTCATTTTATTAGAGAAAAACTAAATTTCTCCAAAATACAATCTTAAAGAAAAACACGTAATAAACAAACATCTGCGTTTGGATATTGCGTTCTTCGAAAAAGAATTTCCAAAAAAAGTAAATTTATTCAGTATTTTCTTTGCTATTGATGAGTTCCCAATATTCTGCTGCTCTTCTGGTATGCGGAATAACAATGGTGCCTCCAATGACATCTGCCATGGCAAATATTTCATAGATTTCCTCGGTATTTAATCCTTCACTTTTACATCTTTCTAAGTGGTATTTTATACAATCATCACACCGAAGTACCATGCTGGCAATTAAGCCCATCATTTCCTTGGTTCGGGTAGGAATTGCCCTATCGGCATACATGTTGGTATCCAGATTAAAAAGACGATTGAGTACTTTATTTTTTTGACCAAGTATTAGGTTATTCGTCTTGGTGCGGTGTTCATTAAACTTTTGTTGTTCATCCATAACTCACAAGATTACGGCAAAGGTACAAATTATAAATTCACTATAGACGGGTGAATTTATTCTTGCAATTTGTATAAATTTGTAAAAAAATAAAATTATGGCAGAAACTTGGGAATCTAAAGTACAAGAATGGCTGGATGGCTCTTTTGATGAGGAAACGAAAAATAAAATTAGGACACAACAAGAAAATAATCCGGAAGAATTGGCAGATGCTTTTTATAAAGATTTGGCATTTGGAACAGGCGGACTAAGAGGGCTTATGGGAATAGGTACGAATCGTATAAATCGATATACAGTGGGCATGGCTACCCAGGGGTTTGCTAATTATCTGCAAAAGAGTTTTGAGGGAGATAAATCTGTAGTGATAGCTCATGATAGCAGAAATAACAGTCGGAAATTTGCGGAAGTGACAGCCGGAATAATGGCAGCCAATGGGATTAAGGCTTATTTATTTGAAGATTTAAGACCAACTCCGGAATTGTCTTTTACGATAAGAAGGTTAGGTGCGCAAGGAGGGGTCGTTTGTACTGCTTCACATAATCCAAAGGAATATAACGGATATAAAGCTTATTGGAACGATGGTGGTCAGCTGATTCCACCTCATGATAAAAATGTGATTTCGGAAGTTCAGAAAATTGAAAGTGTAGATGAAGTAAAATGGGAAGGAAATAAAAATCTAATTGTTGCTATAGGGAAAGAAGCAGATGAAGCTTATATAGAAGCAACAGTGAATTTATCGCTGAGTAAAAAAATAATTGAAAAACAGAAAGATTTAAAGATTGTTTATACCCCCATTCATGGGACCGGAATAACCTTGCTTCCTGATGTTTTAAAGCGTTTTGGATTTTCAAATTTAAATGTTGTGGCAGAACAAGCCGTTCCGGATGGAGATTTTCCTACCGTGGTATATCCTAATCCGGAAGAAGCAGAAACAATGAAACTAGGATTGGATAAAGCCCGAAAATTAGATGCAGATCTTTTGATAGGAACTGATCCTGATGCTGATAGAGTGGCCGTTGGGGTGAAGAATAATCATGGAGAATGGGTTTTGCTGAATGGTAATCAAACGGCCGTTTTATTATTTAATTATTTAGTTGGTAAACGTAAAGAATTAGGACTAAATCAGGATAACGACTTCCTCTGTAAAACAATTGTGACAACAGATATGATTGATGTATTTGCAAAGGATAAAGGGATTACCTGTGTGAATGTATTGACCGGATTTAAGTGGATTGCAGAAAAAATCAGACTGGAAGAAGGAAATTTACATTTTGTTTGTGGTGGAGAAGAATCTTATGGTTATATGACCGGAGATCATACCCGGGATAAGGATGCAATATCTTCTGCCGCATTAATTTGTGAAATGGCAGCAGTCGCAAAAGAGGATGGAAAGACACTTTATGAAGTGTTAATAAGTCTTTATGAAACATATGGGCTTTATAAAGAAAGATTGCTTTCTATTACACGAAAAGGCAGAAATGGTGCAGCTGAAATAGCGGAAATGATGGATAATTTCAGAAGAAATCCGCCTCAGAAAATTAATGGAGAAAAGGTAGTGAAAATTGCAGATTATCAATCTCAGGAGATACAAAATATAGTTGATGACAGCACCGAATCTATTGACTTGCCTCAGTCTAATGTTTTACAGTTTTTCTTGTCCGATGGAAGTAAAATTTCTGCACGTCCTTCAGGTACAGAGCCTAAAATTAAATTTTATTTTAGTGTGACTACTCCATTAGATAATAAAGAGAAATTTGATGGTACTCAGACCTTTTTAGAAAAACGCATAGATGCAATTATTGCAGATTTGGGTATCAGTAAATAATCTTTTTAGGAAAAGGAAGGAGAAATAAAAGCAAGGTTGTTTTTTTACTTCGTCGGTATATTCAGATAGTTATCTGCCTTTGAAAGAGGAAGAAACCTGCTACATGATATTATTGGCTGTGTCTTTTGTTTGAGGTCGTCCGCCACCAACATAATAACGCTGCCAATAAGGGCTATTTAAGTCACTAATAGTTACTCCG
>DATGTY010000013.1:0-11313 GCA_035301605.1 Chitinophagaceae bacterium
GCAATAAAGATATTTCCCATTCTTTAAAAGATGCCAATGCGCAAAGAGACAGAGAGATTCTGCGGTCTTTGAATAGAATGAATCAGCCAAATAGTACAGGTGTACAAGAAGGTAGTACCCGGGAAAATTTTGATGAGAATGAAGATATGGCAAATTTCAAGAAACGCATGCTTTTCATGGATAGCCTGAGGAAGTCTTTGATTAATGGAGAACAAACATCATCGGGCAAGAACATAAAGCAGAAGAAATTTGACCCCAGTGGGGATACGACCTTCAGACCTCTCCATGTGGCTACATCTTTAAATAGAAATACGGGATATTTTAACACGGTAACAAACGTACACGAAGATGTGCAGTCTATTTCTGCCATGATTGATCAGAACGTAAAAGTACATCTCGGCTCACGAGTACGAATAAGGCTTTTGAAAGACATTTTTGTGGGAAACCATAAAATTGAAAAAGGAAGCTATTTATATGGAATGGTGTCCGGTTTTCAAACACAGCGAGTGAATATCAGCATCACTCAAATCCAATACCAAAACACTTCCCTACCGGTAAAGCTTGACGTATATGATAATGACGGCTATCTGGGATTATATGTACCCGGGAGTAACTTTAGGGAGTTTACAAAAGAAATAGGAACACAGGCTACCCGTGGAATGTCGCAGGTGATATCGCCAGACGGTTCAGATGTTCAAACTAACCTGCTCTCCCAAGTATTTAATACGACGACGACTACCATGGCTAAACTCATTAAGAAAGATAAAGCGTTCTTGAAATATAACTACATCGTCTATCTCAAAGAACGAAAATCAGACCACGCAAATTAATAACCAAACCTTTTAAAACGAATACATTATGCAACTATTGAAGAAAAGTGCTTTCATATTGGCATTTATTGCGTCTTTTTCGCTCGCTGCTACAGCACAAGATACTAGTCAGACTGACCAATATAAGGTTTTAAAGCAGAACAGAGGGGTTACTTCCCGAAACATCACTCAAAAACGGATTCCTCTCAATGCTACCACTACATTTGTTTCCCCCGAGAAAATAAAATATGTAGATATCAGCACGAAACACGCCCATGGAGATTTAGAAGGAGACAATATCTTTAGACTTAAGGTAGATTCATCGGCTTACGCAAACGGGGGGAGTTTTCAGGTGACCATCGTTACTTCCAGTTATGTGGCTATCTATAAATTGTATCCGATTCACCAGAATGCAGTATTTGGTATCAAACGAAGCAACCCCGGTTACATAGAATCGAACAAAGAGGCGATATCTTACGTGATTACCATGAATCCCAATAATGCTGTCCAAATTAATCAACACGATGCGTTGTCTAAACAACAATGTTTTGATCTTGCATTGAAAGCAATGGATAAAAAGAAAGGAATAAAAAATATTAAAGCAAAGCAATATGGCCTGGTAGCACAGATAGATAATATTTTTGTAGTAGGGGATTATCTCCTTTTCGATCTCACGATAAAAAACAAAAGAAACCTGCAATTCGACATCGACCAGATAAGATGGAAAATTATAGATAAAAGGATGGTCAAAGCTACGGTAAGTCAGGATATTGAACTGCATCCAATCTACCAGCTTTACAAAGATGAAGGAACAATCGTCAAAAACAAATGGGAGAACTTCTATATTCTTAAAAAGTTCACTTACCCAACAGAAAAGTATTTGGATATAGAAATAACCGAAAAACAAATTTCAGGAAGAAAGATTGACTTAAAGATTGATTATAGTCAAATCCTGAAGGCATCTGTCTTAATGTAAAAACAAAGAAACGATGAAAAAATTATTCCAAACCATATCATTCTTATTGCTTTCGATTTGCGCTATTGCTCAAAATGGATATAAGACCTTTGGGCTTTCAGCTAGCTTGTCTGTCAATAACGCAAAAGGAATTACACTTCAATATGAGACCTCAAAAAACGGAAGCTTCGCTTTAGGAATCATGGCAGAAAGGCTTTACTATTCTTATGATAAGAAACCAATAACCATCTATGCTGACGAAAAAATAGAAGCGGGCGGATTATTCTTAAAATGGAGGCTTCACAACACAAGGAATTTTAACACCGGGTTCTTTTTAGGTGGAGCTATGGGAACTCTTAACAGTAAATTTACCTGGTATCCTTTTTTAGGTTTTCAACAAAACATCTATATCTCCGGAAGTCTTATCCTTTTTACACAGGAAAGACTAACCTATCTGACGAAAGTCCCTAAAAATAACAATTGGCAGCCTGCTTTGAGCCTTGGACTAAAGTTTAAATTGTAATCACACAAAGCAATGAAAGAACAACATGACCATCAGGTAGTTAAGGTTTACGGCTTGTTTGAGGCCGTTATCTATTTTTATATAGTAGTAGATGTCTATATCAATACTTTATCTCTGAAGTTTGATGGGAATCCTTTTATTCATAAGCTTAACCTTACTTTTTGGAAATGGACACTGTTTACCAATACCACAATAAGTCATTTTGTTCTGCTTATCCCCATCCTTCTTGTTGGCTTGGCTGCAACGGCAAAGAAAAACCTGCATTACAATGTTTATAAGCATGTTTTGGCGCCTATTGGCCTTGGCGTGTTTTTATACTTTGGCAGCCTGATTCCCCTGAGGCATTTGGCCGGTTATACTCAGACACTGACCTATTTCGTTGCCTATCTTTTAGGAGCGGTCTTTCTCCATACGGCCATTGCTAATATTACGAAGCGCCTTAATCATAAGCTAAAAGATGATCTATGGAATAGCGAAGAGGAAAGCTTTGAACAAAATAAAACATTTGATGAAAATCCTGAAATGTTTAACCTCCCTATACAATATTATTATAAGAAAAAGGTACACGATGGTTGGATGAATATCAATCCCTTCAGAGGTGTTATGGTTTTAGGTGTTCCCGGTTCAGGAAAGTCTGAAAGTGTTATTATTCCGGGAATTAAACAATTTTTGGAAAAGGGTTACTCGATGCTTGTTTATGATTTTAAGTTTCCCACCCTTGCAGAAGTAACCTATTTTCATTATTTACTCCATCACAAAAAAGGAGGTGCTCTGGAAAACCATAAATTTCATTGCATTAATTTAGACAGAATCGAATATTCAAGACGGGTTAATCCATTAATGCCTCAATATATAGACACATTAGCGAAGGCTGGAGAAACAGCCGATGCTATCGTTTCTGCGCTAAAAAAAGGTGAAAAAGGTGGAGGCGGAGGTTCTGACCAGTTTTTTACGCAGTCTGCAATTAACTTTTTGGCTGCAGGAGTGTACTATTTGGCTCATACCAATGAAGGGAAATATTCCTCTTTACCTCATCTTTTGGCATTTTTATCCCAACCTTATGATTTTATATTCGATAAACTATTCTCCATGGTAGAAGTACATAGTTTGTTATCGCCCTTTCGATCAGCTTATGATAATAAAGCCTTTGATCAATTGGAAGGTCAGATAGGAACGCTGCGTGTCAATATATCAAGATTAGCTACACCAGAGAGCTTTTGGGTTTTCTCGGGGAATGACCTCGATCTAAAAATAAGTAATCCCCCCAGTGTTTTAGTCCTTGCCAATAGCATAGATGGTCAAAATATAAATAGTGCCTTTTATGCTGCTATACTTAACAGGACTATTGCTGAAATTAACTCTCGTGGTAATAATCCATGTGCCTTAATTGTTGATGAAACCCCAACATTGTATCTTCACAAAATAGAAAATCTCATAGCCACAGCAAGGAGTAATAAGGTGGCTGTTTTACTCGGGTTACAAGAATTGCCTCAGTTTCATCAACAGTATGGAAAAGCCACGGCTCATACTATTTCATCTCTAATGGGGAGCATTATTTCCGGAGCGGTACGTTCTAAAGAGACGCTGGACTGGTTAGAAAAACTCTTTGGAAAGATAAAACAGCAGAATACCGGACTAAATGTAGATAGAGCCAGGACAACGGTCAATCTCAATGAGCGGATGGATACGGTTATCCCCTCTTCTAAAATTGCCAATCAAAATGCAGGTGAAGTGGTGGCCATTGTTTCAAGAGGAAATAATACAGATATGACGAATTACAAAACAAATACTTTTAATTGTAAGGTTAAACTCGACCTCAATCAAATAGAAGAAGAACAGAAACACTATGTGGATTTACCTAAATATTATGATTTCGGAACAGACAGGGAGAAAAGGGATTTTCTCTTGGAAAACATGAACCATATTTATGAAGAAATTAAAGGTCTGTAAATAAATCGAATTACCTTATATAACTATAAAAACAATGACATTAAGTAAATTAGGCATCATTATAAAAAAGATACGTACAGATAAATTAAATCTTTCACAAACTAAACTGGCAAAAGAGCTCGGGCACGGAGCTACTCAAATGATGATATCAAGATTAGAATTAGGACACGGGTGTACACTCGAATTCTTTTTTCGTATTATAGCGTACCTGAGAACTAAAAATCTGAACTTTTACAACATTCTATCCCTCCCGTATATAGATACAGACCATTTTGATCTGTTATTCGATGTACTGGAAGATGCCGGAAGAGAAGGCGATAGTTCCTTTCAAAGAAAGCAGCAGATGAGTGATTTTATTGCTGATATAGCAAATACTCATGCTGAAGATTTAAAAAGGCTAAGCACTTTGATAGATAATATCTGACGATTCATTCTTCAGAAAACCGTTGTGTGGTTGCCTTATTCAATGATTTTTAGCTTGTCTATGCGTTCAAAATGCTTCTTGTTTAGTGTTGCGATTGGAAACTTATGAGCTAAAGCGGTTGATGCAATAAATAAATCGGCAATAGCAATTTGCTTTCTTTTCTTTTTAAGTTCGGAATTAATTTTTACAGCGGTATCTACACAATTTTCGTCAAGAGGAATAACTGGGATAGTTTCAAGAATACTGTCCCAAAAAGAAAGTTGGTTTTTAGTAGCTCCTGAATAAATTTCATATTTTGTAATCGCAGAAATAGCAAATTGATATCCTTGTCGAATTAAAGAAATCCACGCAGCATTATTTTTATCAGTTTTACGATAATAGTCAATGAGAATAGAAGTGTCAAGCAAAACTATATTGTTCGCCATTGGTTTATTGAGTTTCGATTGTTAGCAATTGTTTCCAGTTGCTTTTTAGTCGCAACAGGTCCTTTTAAAAGCAGTTCTTCAAGGTGAGATTCTGATTTTTTAGTTGCTTTTTCTCTCTCAATTTCAGCCAAAAGTTGGTTCAGCCGGCTTTTTGGTAACGTTTTTACAATTTTCACCAATTGTTCAAACCCGATGTTTACCTGTACTTCCATAAGTACAAATATACGGATATTTTCTGGATTGCGAGTACTTTGGAAAGTTATCGCATAAATGATTTAATACGTTTGTATAAGCACTTCGGAGGGAATATGTAACTTTGAACTTAACTTTCTAATCATACTAAGTGAAAGTTTGCGTTTCCGGTTTAGTATTTCGCTTGCCCTACTTTTTAACCCGATTATTTTGGCTAAATCATTTTGATTAAACCCCAGTTGTTCCATTCTGAACTTTATCGCTTCTACCGGATCGGGTAGATCGATAGGAAAGTTTTCCTCCTCATATTTTTCGATTAATATTCCGAGTATTTCTAATTCATCCCCTTTTTCAGTACCTTTCTTAGCATTAAAGACCCGTTCAAGCCTTTTTAGTGCTTCATTGTAATCTTCTTCTGTTTTTATAGGTTTTAAATTCATCATTTCTAAATTTTATTAGCGTTAATTTTATCATAGTCTGCATGAGTTCCAATAAACCTTATCCATGCCATTTGATAATCAAAATTTATTTTTACTATGAGCCTGTACTTGTTCCCTTTAATGTCAAAACAAACACGATTATTTTTCAGAATGCTCAATTTGGGATAATCTTCTTTTAGCTTGTTTAAGTTTTTCCAATTTCCTTTATTTATTTCTCGGTACCATGCTTTTAATTGCTGTTCACAGTCACGGTGTTCTTCCCAAAAGTCGCGTAAAGTGCTCTTTGCAATTACTCTCACAATCTATTATTATTTTTTAATAAAATACAAAGGTAAAAAATAATTCCCATTTCGGGAACTTTTTCTGCCTTTATTTGTAATTCCTGCGAATTATGGCCTTCAGTATCGGAAACGGATTGATATATTTTCCCCTTACTTTTATCCCAAAATGAAGGTGGGGACCTGTTACTTTTCCAGTAGCTCCGCTAATGGCAAATGGCTGCCCGGCTCGTACTGTGTCTCCAATATGAACGACGACTTTTGAGAGATGACAAAAAATAGTTTCGATGTTATTGAAATTATCGATAATTACATAGTTCCCGGAGCGGGCATCTTTTCCGATTTTCTCAATTGTCCCGATAGAAATAGAATAGACCGGCTGAAATCTTGCACGTAAGTCCACGCCGTTATGTTTTAATCGTTTTCCTAAGACCGGATGGTATCTCCATCCATATGATGAAGTTACATACAACTTACTCTGGAGAGGTAGGCTAAGCCTAAAGTCCAACATGTTCGTTTCCCTTTTTATTTTTACTGTATCCTTTGGTAAAAAGGTAGAAGATGAATGATTAGGGCTTACTAAGTTCAAAAGTATTAAAACTTTTATGATTAATATCGAAACCATCATAGTGTATAATTAAATAAAAATTTATTATCTTTACACAAAAATATAAAATTTATGCAATTTTCAATTAATGATATTAACCCAAAGCAATTAGAGTATCTGGGTATAAAGAAAAAGGATATCCTTAACCTTCCGCCCAGGGAATACACAGCTCTATTTTCCGGAAAGCGAACAGGGCTGTTCCATTTTAAGAACATGACCCTGCCCGGACTCTCAGAGCTTGATGCTAAACTTTCAATAAAAAAGAAGGAGGATGGTACCCCAACCTTATTTGTACATCCTATCCGAAATACTGCCAAAAACTCATTTGATTTGTCACAGGAACAAATGGATAAGCTTTCCGCAGAAGGCACAAATTGGGTAGGTAAGAAACTTACAAACGAAAAAGGACAGGAAGAAGACTATTTAGTCACTCTGGATAAGGAGACTAACGAATATGTGGCGTTCCAAAAAAAGACAATTAAGGCACCGGATGAAATTAATGGACAAAAGCTTAATGATGACCAGAAAAAGAATTTTATTGAAGGGAATAATATAGACATTGACGGTGAACAATTTCAACTGAGTCCGAATGAAATAGGTATTGAGGGATCAGATGGAAATACCTATTTTAAAAGTGTCAAATTTAATGACGTAAAGTATAACCGGGATGAACTTTTATTTGATTTAGCAATCATGATGTCAGGTGCTGCACCGTGGCTATTGATTGGAAAGAGCGCTGTTACGCTGGTAAAAGGTTTTATCAATCAGGCTTCCAATAACAAAAGCAATGTGCCTGAAAAAGGTCGCCAAAATAGCTATAGTGAGGCTGAGCTTAGAACTGCCGCTGAAATAGCTAAACCACAGATCGAAATGGCGATAAAGTCAGACAAGGCTAACCTTAAAGAAAAAGACATTGATAATGAATGGGGGGCAAAAGGAACACTTGTAGATTATGGTAGAGACAATTATAAATTTAAAAAGGAGAATGAAAAAAGCTTCTATCTGAAATTGGAGAATGAACAGGGACAATCCCGTGAGATTTGGGGGACAGACTTGTCCAGAGCGTTAGACGAGTCTAATGCCAAAAAAGGTGATCAAATCGGAATAAAATATTTGGGCAGCAAGCTCATTAGAACGAAGGCAAAGGAAAGGGATGCTAATGGTAACCCTACCGGAAAGTATGAAACTATCGAGGCTAAACGAAATACATTCCAGGTACAGACACTCAAGGTTTCCCAAAAACAATCTGCAGGACAAGAGCATAGCGTCCAAAAGAAATCGGGAATGAGACGTTAAAACAAACCTACACCTCACGAAATTGCCATTCCAATGAAAAAATCAATAATTGACGAAGATGATTGTATTGCCAAATTTAGTCCCGAACCTGGTTATTCAATCATACAAACGATACCTAAATTTTTTATAGGTACCATTATAATTGCAGGAGCACTGTATATGAATGTATCTTATATCGGATGGGCTGGTATCCTGTTATGGATCTACGGACTTTACAGATACTATTACATAAGAAATATAAAATTTTTTTTAACAAAAGAACAGATTGTCGTTCGAAAAGGAATCTTATCCATCCGTACAGACTATTTAGAATTGTACAGGGTAAGAGATATTGAAATTCTTCAACCCCTATGGATAAGGCTGTTGGGGCTAATGAGTATTAGACTCGTTACTTTCGATTCGAGCAGCCAATTCCTACTCCTAAAAGGCATTAAGCAATCGGATATAGCGAATGTGATACGAGACAATGTACAAAGCGCCAGGAAAGAGAATAAGATACTGACCATGGATAGACCTTATCCCGGACTTAATGGATAATAATTGATAAACCTTTATATTTTATGAATAGCTATGAAGAAGAGACACAACAAGACACAAAGACAAAAGCATATCTATCCTTTAAAACCCAAAAAGGAGAAGATATTACCTACACCTCTTTATTCAACTCATTCAATCCAAACCATGAGTACGAATCCCATAACCGTAAAATACGGGACAAAATTAATAGACCAACGGATAAATATCATCGATTAGGCAATCTGAAGGCCGGAGAATGGGCTTCGGTGGAAAACCAATACGCAGAGGTCGGAATGTTTGATTTTACCATACGTGGTGGCGGTAAAATACAATCCCCGGAAGATATAGCTTTTATTTTTCGATCCTTGGAAAGTCAGTCGGTTGAACATGCCTTTGCGGTTTTTACCAACGAGAAAAAACAACCTTTTGTTCAGTGGCTGAGTATGGGCGGCGTGTCAGGAACAGTCATAGATCCAAAATTACTTGCAGATGCTGCCGTTCGTTTTGAGGCAGAAGATATTTACTTCGTACATAACCATCCTGCCGGTACTTTAAAGGCGTCGAAGGCAGATAAGGCTATATTAGGGCGGATGAAATCCGCATTTGAGCCTTTTGATATAAGCATCCATGGCGTCATTCTTAATCTGAATAGTGGTCATTATTTGCTTTTTCAAGATACTCCTGAAGAGGAAGATGTTAGAAGACCTTCTTTTAGCGATACGCAAGAACAAAGACCGCTCTCTATTTATTCTTTTTCAAAAAGAACTTTTTTAAATTCCCCCTTAGATACTCGTATTACTTCTTCCAAACAGGTGGCTACTTTTCTCTCTCAGCAAAGGTTCGCCGGAGGAGAAAAAAGAGGGTATTTACTCTTAAACAGAGCTAATGACGTTATAGGAAACTTTTTTGCTACGGAAAGAGATGTAGATCCTTCGGTAAAGGAAATGGCTACGCTGGCCAGTCGGTATGGAGCTACAAATATCATAGCTTACGGTAATGATATGCAAAGGGAAGCGAAGCATTATAATCAAATAAAGGACAAACTTAATAACTTTGATATCAGTCTATTAGATGTAATCGAAATAGAAGCAAGTCGTTACGTACAAAATACCCATTCTCATTATACTTCATTAGCAGACGAAGGAATTCTTGCCGAACCTTACGGGGCGTATAGGGATGAAGAATCCTTTCAAGAGATAAAGAACCAAATTATCGAAAATAACTGGTATGGAAAGGAACAGAAAATTGCTGACGATCTCCTTAATGCAATAAAAAATAATGATAAAAATAAAGTCAATGACTACTTTAAATACGGAGATAGCGTCTCTAAGATTATACCGAATCTCAATGAATACAATCATGGTCTTAATTTCGGCTTTACCGACCTGAAATTCAATGAATATGGTTGGATAGAACATAATGCCCAATGGACAAATAGGGAGGAATTTTTCTTCGATAAACCTAAAAGATTACCCTCTGGTGAAAATGCGGTGGAAATTGCAATGGGGAGAAACAATAAGTGGACGTTTGCAAATCAATTCAGCACCGGAAATGGGGGAGGCGGTGGGCCTATATCTGTATTTAATGAGCCATTTAATACTAAAAAGGACGCACTAAACGCCGGAATAAAATGGTTAGAACACTGGCACCAAGAAATAGTAGATAGCCCCTATAGAGAGAAAAGAGATAGGCAGATATCTGAACAAATGCTTCATACCTTAAAAGATTACCGGGAAAAACAAAACCAACTCTCTCTCTTTGACCATCCGAAAACAGAAATTGAAAATAAAACCATGGATATTGAAGGACCAAAACTACAAGACCTCAAAGAGAAAAATATCCATTTTCTATCTAAACAACTCCTGTATTTGGGATTTAAAGATAGTTCTATGGACAACTTAAGGGAAGAAGTACATAGAGGTCAGACCACATTTAACTTAACTGTAAAAAAAGAATTTAATGGCTATCCCATGAAATATGCCCTCCATTTTGACAAAAGCAAGCAGTCGGATATGTACTTTCTCAATTCCTACAAAGCAATGATGGAAAACGGAAGAGAACAGTCTATTTATCTCAACAAAGGAAAAGGATTTACAGCAAAAGAAACATTTAACATGATGCAGGGAAGGGCTGTCTTTAAACAGATGAAAAATAAAAAGGATGGAATAAAGTATCATGCCTGGATTAAACTGTCAAAAGCTCAGAAGGGAAAGGACGTAAAGGACAGTAGAAATCTCCATATCTACAACGAAAATTACGGCTACAATCTTAATAAATCGTTATTGCAACATCCGATAAAAGAATTGGATAATCCGGTGGAAAAACAAAACCTCATACAGTCTCTACAAAAAGGAAACAGGCAGGCGGTTACGTTCAAAAATGCAGGTAGAGAAGAACGTAAATTTATCGAGGCTAATCCGCAGTTTAAGTCGCTACAAGTTTATGATAGTAATGGGAAGCGGGCGTTTGTCAACCCTAAAAAAACCGTAGCTGTAGATTCTGATAATAAAAATCATAGCGCACACAACAAAAAAACAAATAACGCTCCTAAAAGACAGACTGCTTCAAGGGTGAAAAGATAAGGATATGTAAATTTAATAATACAACTAAATTTTGAACTATGAATAAACAACTAAAAGCATTGTACAATTTTATAACTGAAAAGTGTGAGGAATGTCCTCAGAAAAAAGATGAAATAAAAGGTCTATTCTAACTCTGTTTAGATGAGATAGAGAGTGGAGAATCTTATGACCATGAAATTAGTCTTTGTAAGGCAGATGTTAACGATATAGTCTCGGAATCGAAACAATCCCAACATAGGGGTTTGAAAAGATAATCTAAAAATTGCAATACCATGAAAACAATACTCACAGAAAAACCTTCGGTAGCGAGAGAAAT
>DATGTY010000014.1:0-7646 GCA_035301605.1 Chitinophagaceae bacterium
AAAAATAAATAACCCTCCTAAAAAACAGCCTACTTCAGGTTTTAAAAGATAATCTAAAAATTGCAAAATCATGAAAACTATACTGACAGAAAAACCCTCAGTAGCAAGAGAAATAGCAAAGGTACTTGGAGTTGATAATCGGAAAGACGGTTGGATAGAAGGAAGAGGTTGTGCAATTACATGGGCTTTCGGCCACTTAATTAGCCTTTCTGCCCCCGATAGCTACGGATGGCAGGACTGGACAAAGGCAACTCTCCCAATGTTACCTCGGGTATTTAAGACACAACCGGGCATGAAATGGAATCCCAAAACCAAAAGACAAGAGGAAGATAAAGGCATTCAAAAGCAACTGTCAATAATAGAGGATCTGTTTAATCGGTCAAGTGAAATCATTGTTGCGACCGATGCCGGTAGAGAAGGAGAATTGATATTCAGGTATATCTACAATTACCTGGAATGCGACAAACCCTTTAGACGCCTATGGGTATCCTCCTTAACCGAAAAGGCTATCAAGAAAGGTTTTCAAGAGCTCCGGAAAGGAGAGGATTTTAATTCCCTTTATTATTCGGCGAAATGTCGCAGTGAAGCGGATTGGCTTATCGGAATGAATGCCACCAGAGCATTGACGATAGGTGTAGCCTTCAAAGATAGTTTCTCTTTAGGTCGGGTACAAACCCCTACACTAGCAATTATCTGTCAACGGTTTATTCATAAAAAGAATTTTGTTCCGGAACCATTTTATAATATTTACATCTCTCTGAACAAAAACGGAAGAACTTTTCAGGCAAAAACCGATAAATACAAGGATGAAGATATGGCAAATGGCCATCTCTTAACGGTCAAAAAAGTGTCAACAGCAACGATTGAGGAGGTGGAAATGAAAGAAAAGAAGGAAAACCCTCCTTTGTTGTATGACCTCACTACGCTGCAAAGAGATGCAAATAAAAAGTATAGTTTTTCAGCGAATGACACGCTGAAGCTTGCTCAGAGTTTGTATGAGAAAAAATTTATCACCTATCCCAGAACAAGCAGCCGGTATATATCGGAAGATGTGTTTGAAACCGTTCCCGAGCTCCTTCAAGTAGCTGCTAACCACAAAATCTATGGAACGTTTGCAAAACAGTTATCTAATCAGGAATTGAACAGCAGGCCTGTAAACGCAGACAAGATTGAAGATCATCACGCCTTATTGATGACCGGAGTTTATCCCGAAGTTTTAGGCGAAAAAGAAACAAAAATATATGATCTTATTCTGTACAGAATGATTCTATCCTTTTCGCAACCTTGTTTTAAGGAGGTGACTAAGGTTTATATTGATTGTGCAGGAATAAAATTTACTGCCCATGGAAACATGATACAGGAAGGTAAAGAAGGTTGGCGGTTAATGGATAGCCTTACAGATAACCGGGATAAAGAAAGCGATGAAAATCAACTATTCCCGGACTTATCCCCCTATGAAATGATTAATAAAAAAGGAGAGGAAATAAAGAAGAGTATGACAAAACCTAAACCACTTCATACAGAGGCCTCTCTGCTGTCGGCCATGGAAACTTGTGGTAAAGACATAGAGGACGAAACCATGAAGGAAGCAATGAAAGATTCCGGTATTGGTACGCCTGCTACTCGGGCTAACATTATTGAGGTGTTACTAAAAAGGGAATATATCGAAAGAGAGAAGAAAAAGCTCATTCCTACCCCTAAGGGGCTGACGACATACTCTTCTCTAAAAGATATGGATATCGCATCACCCGAACTAACAGGAAAATGGGAAGCAAGATTAGGAAAGATAAATAAAGGTTCTGAGAGTCCGGAACTATTTATGTCAGATATACGTGAAGAAACTAAAAGGATAGTCCCTGAACTAATTACAATAGGGAGTCAAATGGATTGGAGTAACCTGAGAACGTCAAACAAAGCGCCTGTCCTTTGTCCAAAATGCAAGACAGGAGAGCTCCGGAAAGGAAAGAAAAACCACTATTGCAGTAACTGGAAGTCTGGTTGTGATTTTGTTCTTTGGGATACTATAGCAAGTAAGAAACTGACAGAGCGGCAAATCAGGGAATTAGTGAAGAATGGAGAAACAAAAACAATTCAGGGATTTAAGAGCAGGAAAGGGAAAGCTTTTGGCGCACGATTAAAACTGAATCAGGAGTTTAAAGTAGCATTCGAGTTTAAAAATTAAAAGATATATTATGCGAAAAAGAAAACAGTCAAATCCTCTGCAACTATCTTTATTCGATGATTCCGAACCAGAAAAGCAGGAAGAAAAACCCAAAAGCAGATTAGATACCGAATGGGAAAATGCAGTAAATAAACCTAAATTAGCAGAAGACAATTCATTAACAAATCAAAAAACACAAAATCATGAAAGAAACATTTCAGAAAGTAAAAGGAGAGAACGGAAAGACATACATCCTCCACATAGACGAGGATACGGAGATAACACAAGAACTTTCGGCGACGGCGGACATTCTATTCAGGATGATGAAGGAGCAACAACCCGAAAGGTTGAAAGAGATGAGAGAGAAAGGTCAAGTGGTTCACTTTTTGAACGAGGTAGCGGAAGGGTACGACGAGAGAGTAGCCTGGAACATCCAAGCCGAACGCATGAAAATATACGAGGCGAAAGAGATGGAATGGCCGAGGCTGATGGAGGAAGCAGGGTTCATTTAACTGACCTTAAACATCTATTAGATTGTGAAATTGTAGATACGGCTGAAAGAGATATAACGTTCGGCAGAAAGTATCACAACCTTTTTCGTGCAGCTCCTGCAACAAATTTTATTGCACATGTGGACGTTGCTGTAAGCCATCCCGAAATAAAAAATCCTCTCTTTCTCCATTTTACACAGAAAGAAGTCACGGAGGAAGATATTTACAGACGTGTCTTTGATAATTATAAAGACACATTAGAAATAAATAATGCGACAAGAGGCAGAGACCAGTGGTTTCAGACTTTATTTGATCATGCCAGTAGTGTAATTGCTAATGTCAATCGGGCACTGTCTGAAGAAAAGACAAAAAATCAAAAAGAAGAGACCACAGCATCCATTCAAGAAAATTTTAAAGTTCAAAATTTTCATGCTACAACATCTCCGTTACAAGGTCGTTCCTTTAGCAAGTCTTCACGGTACCAGGGGAATATTGAGGCTTTAGATGTGTTAATAGACTTACAAAGAGAAGCCAGGTATCCAACCGAAACAGAACAAAAAGCATTGGCGCAATATGTCGGATGGGGCGGATTAAAAGAAATACAACTCAATCCGGAAAAGGAAGATGACTGGAAAACCCAGTCCGATATCAAACTGAAAGAATATGTTAAGGCCACCAATGACAAACTAAGTGTCCTTGATCCGGATGGCTCGTTAGGGCTTTTGGACAATGCCAAGAGGAGCATATTAAGCGCTCATTACACTTCTTATGATATTATCAATGCCATTTATAAATCGGTGCAGAATGCCGGGTTTACAGGAGGGAATCTGTTGGAGCCTTCTGCAGGTATAGGCAATTTCCTCGCTGCCATGCCGGAAGATATGGCCAATAATTCAGAGGTGACGGCCATAGAGATGGATCAGACTTCCGGTAGGATTTTACGCAATCTGTTCCCTACGGCCGAAACGTACATTTCCCCCTTTGAAAAGACCCAATTACCCGAAAATCATTACGACCTGATCGTATCAAATATCCCCTTTGGTTCAACAAGGATTTTCGACCCGTTAATAGAGAATAACAAGGATAAGGATTTTAAAAAAGCGGCAAACAATATACATAACTATTTCTTTGCCAAATCCATTTTATTGGCCAAGCCCGGAGCAATGATTGCCTTTGTTACCAGCAGATATACTTTAGACAGTAAGAAAAATCATAAAATAAGGGAACTCATTAATGACCATTGTGATTTTTGTGGTGCTTTCAGGCTTCCTGATAATGCTTTTAAGTCCAATGCGGGTACAGAAGTGGTGTCTGATATTATCTTCTTAAGGAAATACCAATTAGGGGAAAGTAGAGAACAGAAGAATCAATTCCTAAATGTAAAGGATAAACCTTTTACAGATCAGAAAGGGCAGTCCGGAATTATTAGCTATAATGAATATTTCCATGACCATCCGGAACATCTTATCGGAACGGTAGAATTCGGAGGATTGTATAGAGATGATGAATTTAATTTGAAGGGGAATGCAGAGCAAAATCTTTATGAGGAAATAACCCAAAGAGGAGAAGAACTTTTCAAAGACCCCGTTCTTAAGGTAAATCCCAACACCCCTATAGAACAGGCAAAGCGAGAAGCTGACATAGAACATTATATTTCCATGAAGGAGTATGATGCTATTGGTAACCTCATTGTGTTACAGGATGGCTTTATAGGTAAGATATCTGCAAACTTCCATGTTAACCAAGAGCTTGATAACAAAGTAAGGTCATTAGGTCTGAATCCTAATGTAATCAGGAATAACAGGGATGCACTCGATGCACAGGAGGAACAGAGGATAAAAGATGCCGGAATAGACATAGAAGACTTTTACGATCGGGTTGTTCAACCGGTAAAGATTAGGAAAGCCGACCAGCCAAAGATAAAATTTGTGGCAAAACTACGGGAGAGAACAAAAGAAATTATATATAAGGAAACAACCGGAGGTTACAGCGATTTTGCCCTTGATAATCTGAGGAAAGAGCTCAGGTCAATATACAATGACTTTAGAAACCGTTACAAATATTTATCTCATAAGTCGAACAGAAAGATATTAGATAAAGAGACTGATAAACACCTTATTCTCTCTCTGGAAACCTATAACAAAGAAAAGAAAAGGTATGAACCTTCTGATATTCTCTTTAAGAGGACGGTAAATCCGATACAGGAAGTAAACAGGACAGATAACATTCCTGATGCTATTTCCTTATCCTTACGCAAATTCGGCTCTCTAAAAATGAACTATATCGCCGAGTTAATGGATAAGAGTCATGAGGAAATTATGGAGTCGCAAACGGGGGATCATACTTATATTTTCAAAGATACTAATGGAGCATTTAAAACTAGAGAGGAGTATCTATCGGGGAATGTAGTTCAAAAGCTGAAAGAGGCCAAAGAGGCAGCAGAAACGGATCCTTATTTTCAGAATAATATAGAACAGTTGGAAAAAGTACAGCCTGAAAAAATTCCGGCAGTAGATATTTATTCCCCTTTACATTCCCGGTGGGTGCCGCAGAATTATATTCAACAATTCTTACAACATCTTTTACATACAGATGAAATATCTCTCAAGTTCTCAAAGGCTACAGATAATTACAAGTTGAATATCAATGATTATGGAGCAAACTTAGATGCGTTTTCCAGTAAAAGAAAGAAGGCGGCATGGATTATTGGACAGGCGCTCAATGGAACTGAGCCTAAAGTGAATTATTCTATAGAAGTCGATGGTATTAGAAAGACTGTATTTGATGCTGAAGATACTCAATTGGCCAAAGAGATTTATAAAAAAATACAGGGAGAATGGGATGATTGGAAGTATCAGGATTTAAAAAGGAGAGAACATCTTGAAAACATATATAATTCGACTTTTAATACCACCGTTTTACGGAAATATGACGGTGCAAACATGAAATTCCCGGGGCTTATAGGATTTAACCTACGACCTCATCAAAAAGATGTTGTGTTTAGGAATGTACAACAGATGGGGGGAATCAATGATCACATGGTTGGCGCAGGAAAAACTTTGGTTCAGATTGCTACAGCTATGGAACTAAGACGTCTGGGGTTAGCCAATAAACCTATGATTATAGGCCTCAAATCTCAAATCCCTCAATTGTACAAAGATTTTAAAGAGGCTTATCCTTTGGCTAAAGTGCTTTATCCGGATACAAAAGATTTTCAGGCATCTAACAGAAAGAGATTGTTGGCGAATATTGCGACTAACGATTGGGATTGTGTAATTATTTCTCATGATCAATTCACCAGAATAGAGCAGCCTGAAGATATACAGATTGAACTGAAGGAAGAATTAATGGCCAAATTGAAAGAAGACATTAATGCATCCACGGATAAACGGGAAAAGAAAAGACTGGAAAAGCGGTTGTATGACGAAGAGCAGAAGGTAGAGAAATTAAGTAATGCAGAGAAAGATAGAGACATCCCGAGCTTTGATCAGTTAGGGATTGACTTTCTTATGGTGGATGAATCACAAGAGTTTAAGAATCTTGAATTTTCAACCTCCAAGAAGAACATTAAGGGATTGGGAAATCCGAACGGAAGTAAACGTGCCTTTAATATGCTTGTTGCAGCCCGATACTTGCAGAAAAAGCACGGAGGAGATAAAGGGCTTTTATTTGCATCCGGTACGCCTATTAGTAACACGATGGCAGAATTGTACCTGTTATTCAAGTACCTGCGTCCGAATAAAATGCAGGAGCTTCAGTTGACGAGCTTTGACCGGTGGGCGGCTAATTTTGCTAATGACTATTCTGATTTAGAATATTATATGGGCAAATTCAAGGAAGTGCACCGATTTAGGGAATTTGTCAACCTTCCTGAGTTGTTAACCCTCTACAGGGAAATAGCTGATGTACGGAATGACAATAACCTAAAACTGGATAAGCCCAATTGTGAGCACCAACTCGTAAAGATAACGCCCTCAGAAAAGCAGTTGGATTTAATCAACAAGCTACAAGAATACATTGGTTCTAAAGGCGTGAAAAATGCAGATGAATTAGGTTTAACCGCCGGATTTGACGACAAAAGAGGAATGAATCCTTCCTATGCCATATTAGCTATCAATTTTGCCAAAAAATTAAGCTTAGATCCACGATTGATAAACCCGAACTTGAACCCCGGTACCAAGTTAGCTTCAGCAGCAGATAATATTAGCAAGATCTATAACCAATATGATGATATAAAGGGAACACAATTAGTGTTTTGTGACGTGGGAACGCCTAAAAGTAAAAATAAAGTCAACAATCTATACAATTTTCTCGCTTCCGGTGATATTGCCCAAGCGGATTTAAATGCTGTTTTTGGTTTAGATTTTTTCTCCAAAAAATCTAAACCAAGGATCAATACCATTAAAGACCGAATGGCGAAGACGCTGCATCTTAGCGAAAGTGAAACAGAAAATATGGTTGCAGAGGCAAATAGGAATGAAGATTTTAGTGTTTATTCAGAAGTGAAACGGTTACTCATGGAAAAAGGTATCCCAAGTGAGGAAATAGCCTTTATCCATGATTATAATACGAGAAAACAAAAAGATGAGCTTTTTGATAAGGCTAATAAAGGCGAAGTGAGAGTATTATTAGGTTCAACGAAAAAGCTGGGCACGGGAGTCAATGTGCAAAAATTAGCAGTGGCCGGGCATCATTTAGATATTACCTGGAGACCTTCCGATATTGAGCAGAGGAATGGTCGCATAGGGAGACAGGGGAATGAAGCGGCTAAATTAAAGGGAATGAAAGAAGTGCCTATCTACTACTATGCAACAGAACGAACTTTAGATGCCAGTATGTACAACACGACCAGTCAGAAAGCTAAGTTTATTGCACAACTCAAAACAACAACAAATAATGACCTAAGAACTATTAAAGACCTGGAAGAAGATATTGATATGGGAGATATGGCTGCCGAACTATCCGGAGACCCTATTTTTAAAGAGAAGGCCACG
>DATGTY010000015.1:0-4570 GCA_035301605.1 Chitinophagaceae bacterium
GACAGCAATTCCCCTTTTTAGATGATGTAGATGATTTTAATTTCAGAATTAAATGATAAAGAGCATACCACATAAACGGAAAAGCAGGTTTACAGCCTCTATGCGCTATAAACCCTTATATCCCCGTGGCTCATCACAAAGACCGTCCCTGCATATTCTATATTTTAAGAAATCGTTATTCCCAAAAGCTTATAAAACTCCTTTAAGATTGCCGGATGTCCAGGCCAAGCAGGTGAAGATGTCAGATTTCCATCGACAACAGCTTCTGTAGCCGGTACCTCTCGATAATTTCCTCCGGCCATCGTCACATCTGGTCCGACTGTAGGATAACAAGTTAAGGTTCTGTCTTTCACTACATCAGCAGCAACCAGAATTTGAATTCCATGACAAATAGCAGCCACCGGCTTATTGGCTTCGAAGAAATACTTGGTCAAAGAAATAATTTTGGGATCCAGACGAATGTATTCCGGGGCACGGCCACCTGTAATATAAAGTCCATCATAATCTTTCGCATCGGCAGATGCAAAATCTTTATTAATCTCAAAATTATGCCCTCTATACTCCAAATAAGTCTGAAACTCCGTAAAATCATGAATTGCCGTCGCAATCTTATCACCTTTTTTCTTTCCCGGACAAATCACATCCACATCACAACCTACTGAAATCAAGGCCTGATAAGGCACCATTAATTCATAATCTTCTACAAAATCGCCTGCAAACATTAATATTCTCTTACTCATGATACTTTTTTTTATTATTTAGTAAATACATTGACTTCCATAAATATACTTAATTTTGAGTAAAATTCATTCTTTTTTTATGTCACAAAAGGTCTATCTCCCCGAAAAACTCTTTGATGGAGAAAAATTCAGAAAAGATACTGCTATACTCACAGATCAGGAAAGGGTTATCGCTCTACTGCCGATTTCAGAAATACCTGAGAACACTGAAGTGATTTCTTATTCCGAGTCAACGATTGCTCCCGCTTTCAAAGATATTCAAATCTATGGAGGAAACGGGCAGATGTTTTCGCTTTTTCCATCAGTAGAAACCCTGAAAGCCACCTATGCCTATAGCAAGGCAGGAGGCGTTACTTCATTTATGGCCACCATCCCCACCAGTAGTCCTAAAATTATGCAGGCAGCCATACAAGCGGTAAATAAATACTGGGAATCAGGTCTTCCCGGATTATTAGGGCTACAATTAGAAGGCCCTTACCTCAATCCTATAAAAAAGGGCGCTCACCTTAAAAAATTCATTCAAAAGCCCGGTCTGGATGATGTCAAAAAGCTTATAACTCAAGGGCAGGGGGCCATAAAAATGATGACTATCGCTCCGGAATGCTGTTCTGACGCCGTGATTCGCTATCTTGCACAACAAAATATACTGTTATCTGCCGGGCATAGCAATGCAACCTATGAAGAAGCCAAACGCGGATTTGACCAGGGTATTACCACTTGTACACATTTATTCAATGCCATGTCAGGGCTGCATCATCGTGCACCGGGATTGGTAGGCGCGGCCTTTGACAGTTCTGTTTTCTCTAGTATTATCCCAGATGGATTTCACGTGGATGAAGCCGCTCTACGTATTGCCTCACAGCTGATGGGAGATCGATTATTTGTCATTACTGATGCCATCACTGAAGCCAAGACAGACACTTATCATTACATTCAAGAGGGAGACCGAATCGTATTGGCAGATGGCACGCTCGCAGGTTCCTGTCTAAGCATGGAAAAAGCTGTTCGAAAAATGATTGCATTTGGCCTAGCTCCCGAGGAGGCTTTGAAAAAGGTAGCAACTATTCCATCAAAGGTACTGGGGAAACAATCTACTTGGGGAAAAATCGCCCCCGGATATATTGTGGACTGGGTATTATTAAATCAGGAATATCAAGTACAAAAGACCTTATCCGTACTAACCTCAGATTATAAATAAAGCGGTGAAATCATATAACGCGCTTCTTACTTGTGTTTGGGATTACCCATAAAAATAGTATAATTTTGTATGAAATCATAGGCAATGATAGGTAGCAAAGACATGGGCAAAAAAATAATTAAACTCTTTCTCAGACTTTCCATTTCTTTAGGCTTTTTGTCTGCGGTAGCAGATCGACTGGGAATGTGGCGTCCTGAGGTATCTGTATGGGGAAACTGGGATGCTTTTTTAAGCTATACGGAACACTTAAATGCTTGGCTTCCAAGTTCTATTATCCCTTTTATTGGCTCAGCAGCTACTATCGCAGAAGTGATATTCGCATTTTTTTTACTACTGGGTTTTAAGACCGAACTCTTTGCTAAGCTAAGTGCTATATTATTACTTATTTTTGCGCTATCCATGACTTTTTCTACCGGTATTAAAAGTGCTTTCGATTTCTCCGTTTATAGCGCATCGGCAGCAGCTTTTGCCTTGGGCGTAATGAAAGTCAAATTTCTGGAATTGGATTGCCTCTTTAAGAATACCAGATCCAAATATAAATTTACCGGTTTCAAATATCGATAATTTCAAAAATCATTTACAACATTCAAAGTGCCTAAACCAAATTTATGCTAACCAAACGCATTATCCCATGTCTGGATATAAAAAACGGCAGAACAGTCAAAGGAATAAACTTCGAAAACATCAAGGATGCCGGCGATCCTGTAGCATTAGGAGCTTTATATGCAGAACAGGGAGCCGATGAGCTCGTTTTTCTGGATATTACAGCCACCCACGAGAAACGTAAAACTATTTCAGTTTTAGCCAATCGTGTAGCCAAAAACATCAACATTCCCTTCACCGTAGGTGGTGGTATCAGTTCAGTAGAAGATGTTCGTGTTTTATTGGATGCTGGAGCGGACAAAGTCTCTATCAATTCGGCTGCCTACAAAAATCCTCAATTAATTGAAGATTTAGCTAGGGAATTCGGTAGCCAATGCGTAGTAGTTGCTATTGATATTAAATATGAATCCGATGATTGGTATGTCTATCTGAATGGAGGAAGAAAAAAAACAAAATCCAACGCAATGGATTGGGGGAAAGAAGTTACAGAAAGAGGGGCAGGAGAGATTTTATTGACTTCTATGAATAATGACGGAACAAAGAATGGTTTCGCACTGGATATCACAAAGGATTTTTCAGAAGCGCTTCCAATCCCTGTCATTGCATCTGGTGGAGCAGGAAACATGCATCATTTTACGGAAGTATTCCAAGAGGCACATGCAGATGCTGCATTAGCGGCAAGTATTTTTCACTTTAAAGAAATAGCAATCCCTTCCTTAAAAGAATATCTTTATCAGGAAGGGATTGCAATTAGAATTTAAATACCGGACAATAAACTAATGGAAATAAACAGCTTTAAAAGTCGCTACCGGCTGACCTTCTGACTTTAAGACCAACTCTTCTCCATTCAATGAATACTGATCCACTTTTTCGATAGCATCTAAAAAAGCACGTTCACTATCCAAATTAGGACAAGCCATCATGGTAGAAGCCATTTGAGAAAATTCAATTTTATCTCCTTCTTTTAAGGTATAGGAACCCATAATCTGATTACATCCGGCATTTCCGGAAACCTTATTATCCTTTTCTTTTAGAATTAAATAGGGTTCTCTATTGAAAGAGCTATCTACTACTACCTTCTCCCCATTTAGAGATACTAATTTCCAATAGGTCTCCGTAACTTTTCCGTTTAATTTACTTAATATATAATGATCTGCTAAACTACCTTTAACCTTTAAACCATCTTGGTTCAGACGAATCAATTTATTTTCTCCAACCATATACTGATCACCATTAGCTAATCTAATTTTCCCTCCGGCATCATACCAAGAAAAAGTTCCGGATTCATTAAAAGCGCCTGAATCATTTCTACCCAAATACTTAGTTTCTTCTTTATAGTGCCCGTCCTCAGTCAACTGTATCGTTGTACGAATACCCGGACAATCAGCACAAGGCAAGACCCCTTTATAAACCCCATTCCAATCCAAAGAATTTCGGCTGTTATGCGCACCATCCGGATTATTTTTAGTAATTTTTGAAGAAACTCCACAAGAGACAATGAATAAGACCACTGCCAAAGTCATCATTGATAATAAGATATTTTTTTTCATTACTTTGTTTTTATAAGATGACCATTGTCACAAACTATGCCAAAACACATTTTAAATATACTATATTATTTAAACTTTTCCCAATTCCAACTCATCTTCTTCTTTATAATCATCCGTTTTGGGATTCAGGCAGGTCACCTGAACAATCAGCGCAATCAATACAACGCCCCCCAAAATCGCAAAATCGCGCCCCAAATGCCCCGCATCAGTAGATTGCCCTAAAAAATCCGTTATAAATGCACCAAAAAACACCCCCACCATATTCATCACTCCATAAGCAGTTGCTCGATACTTCTTCGACACAAACTGACACAAAATAGGCATATTGTTGGCATCAAACATACCGAAACCAATTCCAAAACAAATACCGGCACCCACTAATCCTACAAGAGAATGTCCAAATCCCAACAATATTAAGCCAGGAATCATCAGTCCAATCCCAATAGCCCCGGTATATACACGGCCTTTAATATTTTTCT
>DATGTY010000016.1:0-3237 GCA_035301605.1 Chitinophagaceae bacterium
TTACCGCCACCATATCATTAAAAGGGGTAATAACCACAAAACGACCGGGAAGCGAAATTTCACACGTTAATCTGGGTCCTTTGGTAGAAATAGGTTCCTTTAAAATTTGAACCAAGAGATTTGGACGTTTATTTAAGACATCCGTAATTTTACCCGTTTTTAGAATAGTAGGTTCTAACTTAAAATTAGCAAAATCAACCTTCTTTTTGTCGTTTTTCCCATGACACATACGGGTAAACTTCAATAAAGATCGAATATGAGGGCTTAAATCCGTATAATGAAGAAAGGCATCACGTTCATATCCAACATCCACAAAAGCGGCATTTAATCCGGGCATCAATTTCCTGACCTTTCCCAAATAAATATCACCTACAGCAAACTGAAGGTCATCATTTTCATGATGTAATTCTGCTAATTTTCTATCTTCCAAGAGGGCTATATCCACTCCGGAAGGCTTCGACTTTATAATTAATTCTTTTTCCAACGAAATATTTTTTAACCATTATCATAATATGACCGCTTCATATCTTATGAATACAAAGCAGGATGTATAAATAATAGTAGCCAACCAACACGCACACAAAAACACCTCCTCAATATCTGAAGATATATCAGGAGTCAGCGGCATAGACTATCTACTACCTTTCATCCCCAAAAAGTACAAGTGATAACGGTTTCAGGGAATAAAAGAACAACAAGCTGGAGCAGCTTACTTCTTTTTATGACGATTCTGTCTCAGTCTCTTTTTTCGTTTGTGAGTTGAAATCTTCCGTCTTTTCCTTTTCTTTCCTGAAGGCATAATTATAAAAATTTAATAGTTTATTAAAATATTATTTAAATGAGTTTATATAATCATCAATTTCCTGATCAAAACCGGAATCATGTACCAAATCCTTACACTTATTAAAAAGTGCAATAGCCTTTTCCTTATCCCCCGTATTCTTATATGCTTCCGCCAAATAATAAAGGGCTTCCACATTATGAGGCTGTTGATCAACCACAACCTCTAATCTTTTAACAGCTTTCATAAACTGAGCGGAGGTTATTGACATCCGTCCCAACGTCATATTGGCAGCTATATTCTTAGGATCATGTTTTACTACTTCCAACAATCGCTGTACACCTTTCATTACTGATCCGGAAGCCACATCAACTTTAGCCAAGCCAACTTTCACAGAATCACTTTGTGGATTCAACTCCTTCGCACTCATCAAAAAACTCTTTGCTTTACTCAACTCCCATTTACTAATACTCGGATCCGTTGTAGATTCTTGTCTCGTCAAAAGCAAATAAGCTGCAAAGGTGAGCGTTTTTTCTGAATTCTCCAATTTTCCTTGCTCTCCTTTATAATATGCTGCAATAGAAGAATGTCCCAAGCTATCCCAAACCTTGGCTAGTTCATTATAAGCACGAATTTTCTGTCTGGATAAATCTCCACGGGTAATATTATTTTCCAATTGCGTCACTCGTAATTGCGCATCAGAAGGAATACTTTTTTTCGCTTTTGTTAAAATTTCATCAAATGACACCAGTCTGCCTTGTGACTCACTCATTTTAGCACCATTTGTAGCCATTTTTACTGCTGGAGCCTGTCCTGTTTGTGCCACTCTTTCCCCAAAAGCATAGATAGCTGCTACTACAATTAAGCCGGCGATGGCTAGTATCCATTGTTTCTTACCCATTTCAGAAGTATTTTTTTACAAAGATAAAGATTTTTCGAGCAATTATTTGTTCATTAAAAAAAAGGCTGTATTTTTGCAGCCCGCAATTAGAGACTAAGAAATTGCCCGATGGTGTAAAGGCAGCACTACAGATTTTGATTCTGTCAGTCTAGGTTCGAATCCTAGTCGGGCAACACAATGTTCTCCATATATAAATCTCACAAACACAAAGATTAACAAAGCGATCTTATGTTGATTGTGATATTATTTTGCCCGATAGTATAAGGGTAGTACAGCAGATTCTGGTTCTGTTAGTCCGGGTTCGAATCCTGGTCGGGCAACTACAAAATATTTCACATTCCTAAGATATTACTCCTCTCCTATTTGTTAAAAAACTTCTTAAGCCGCAATATTCTCTCGGATTAGGTTATCCTTTTATTGAGACTCCATAAAAAAAGATGCTGCACAGTGCAGTTCAGTTACCTGCTGGCTATTTTCTTAATGTTCGAATTCCATTTGTGCAATTAATGTGCAATTGTTGTGCAATATGTGCAATGGGTTAAATTAGCGTATAATATAGGTTTGTTGTCTGTGGTGAAATCCCCCACAGTTATTATTTAGTTACCCATTGATTTGGTAACCCTTTATTTTTAAGCATTTTATTCGCCTTCTCAAGTTTTTCAGAAAAAATGATTTTATCGTCCCATTTATCCAATTTCTTATCAATCTTCACGATTGGTGTTTTTCGCTTTTTTATTTCATCTGTTATTTTCATAATTCTATATTTTCAACTTTTAGTCCTACGTTTTACTAGGAATCCTTCATAATTTGTACCAATTTTAAATTCTTCCCACCCGTTCTTTAGTTCTCCAAACATCTCAAAATATTCGTTCGCATTTTTATAAAATTTAGAATAAAGTTAACGCAGTTTTTCGATAACTCCTTCACAGCACAACTTGGGCACTTTTAGCAGGAAGCTCCAATCGAAGAACAGATAGTATGTCCCTTATCACGTGTTTTTAATGGCTTCCTCACTCAATGCTTTATTCCATATTTTTAGTTCGTCTATCTTTCCTTTAAAGCCTCCCACTCTTTTCAATGGGAAAAACAAGGTTTCCACTTTTCGTTTTTTATCCTTTTTATTGAATTGAATCCAATGACGATACAAACTATCTTGTACATGACCGTTCACAAATAATACCGTTCCTTTATTCGTGCCGGAAATCATAATATGAGACCATGTATTGTCGGGTAAGGTATAATTAAATTTAAAATCATACCCATCTCTTGAAAAGCCAAGGTTTCCCGTGGTTCCCTGATTTAACTTAACCACAGCATTAGGCGATTGAAACAAGACCGTATTGTCAGGATTGCCCGGAGAGGGATTTATCCAGAACGATACCGTATAATTATAACCGATTTCTTTGTATGGCAAAATTACATAGCTTCCTTCTCCTGAAAAAGATAATGCTTTCCCTTTAACCCCTTTTGTATAAGAGGCATCGTTCATCTTTATTCTTTTACCTTTCTTATCAAAATGAAAATCAGCCACTAAAGGATGATCCGAGTTGCCAAG
>DATGTY010000017.1:0-27241 GCA_035301605.1 Chitinophagaceae bacterium
GGTTTAATGGAACAGTTGCGCTCATTTTCCATATACTAGCTTTTTTATCTCTATTCCCTAGTGGTTTAGGTTTTATTATCTGGCTCGTATTGGCTATTTGGGCAGTATTTTCCTATAATTATTCCCAAGCCAAAACAAAGAAGAAAGTAAATCACTAAATGAAATACCTTCTTCCATCACTGTGCTTATTTCTTAATAGGTGGCTTAGAGGGACGTACCTCAATTTTGCTGGGTAAAGTCCGAGGGTTCATTTTTAATAAATCATAAACTAATTCTCCCATATCTTCCGGCTGAATCTTCCAATAATCTTTTTCGGAAGGTGTATGTTCATTAAAATGCGTAGAAACGGATCCCGGTAAAATGGTAGTTACTTTCACGCCTTTCTGTCTCAAATCTAACATCAAAGCTTGCGTAAACCCAACAATAGCAAACTTGCTCGCATTATACCCGGATGCTTTTGCATTGAAATAGATTCCCTGTAAACTCGCGACTGTCATAATATAACCATCATGGTCAATAATCTGATTTAGAGAAGCTTTTACGCTATTAAATACTCCTGTCACATTGGTATCAATCATTTTATTCCAATCATCATGAGACAATTCTTCTATTGATTTATATACTCCCAAACCGGCATTAGCTACCAACACATCTAATCTCCCCCATTTGTCTATGATACGCTGAATAGCTGCTTCTTCATCTTCTTTCTTTCTGACATCTGATTGCAATGCCAATTTATCTTCAGCATCTCCCGAAATATCGGCTACTGCATCATCAGCATTTTCCTGTTTTCTACTACTTACAGCTACTCTATATCCTTCATTAATAAGATATTGAGCTACTCCTTTACCGATCCCTTTACTTCCACCGGTGATATAAACAACTTTCTTTTCTGACATAATTTATTATATTTTTTTTCTTAACAGTCTCTACAGTTTAATTGTTCAGCCTACCACATTAATAGCTGTTCCTTCCTGCCAATGCTTAATATTATCTACTACCGTGCTCATCAATCGGGTTCTGGCCTCCAGCGTAGACCATGCAATATGCGGAGTAATTTTACAGTTTTTAGCTTTTAGCAGTGGATTATCTTCGGATGGAGGTTCTGTAGAAAGTACATCCAACGCTGCACCCGAAATTTTTTCTTCATTAAGAGTTTCCGCTAAATCAGCTTCATTAATCAAGGGACCTCTGGCCGTATTTATAATAAAACCAGATGATTTCATTAAATTCAGCCGCTCTTTATTTACAAAACCTTTATTATCCTCATTTAGCGGACAATGTAAACTTAAAAAGTCTGCTTCTCTAAAGCAACGCTTTTCTTCTACAAAAGTTACTCCTTCCGTAGCATCTCTTTTTGGATGATGATGTGACGAAATAACTTTCATCCCAAAAGCTAATCCAATTCGGGCTACGGCTTGTCCAATCTTACCAAAACCAATCAATGCCAAGGTTTTCCCTTTTAATTCAATCTGGGGAGCTACCAGATAACTAAAATCTTCACTCTTTACCCAATTCCCTTGAGCTACACTTTCAGCATGTGCCTGCACATGATTTGCAAATTCCAATATCAAAGAAAAGGTAAGCTGAGCGACGGAATCTGTACTGTACGCCGGTATATTAGTAACCGTAATTCCTTTTTCTTTTGCAGCTTCCACATCTACGACATTAATACCGGTAGCCATCACACCCACATATTTTAAATTGACCGCCTCTTGAATAGCGTCTGCATGCACAACTGCTTTGTTTGTTAAAACAATCTCCGCATCTTTTATTCTATCGGCAACTTTTGGAATAGGCGTGCGATCATAAAGTTGAATATCCCCTAAAGTCTTTAGTTGATTCCAACTTAAATCTCCTGGATTCATAGCATAGCCATCTAAGATAACGATTTTCATAGCCACAAAGCTACAAAACCGAAGTTGATTTTTCTAATTGAATTATACCCATTCAACTTTTCATTTTTAATGATATAAAATGCCATTTTGTCATCAAAAATAACAAATAACCGCCATTATGGCTTATTATTTTTGATAAAACTGCCGACTTTGCATCAGAATTCGATTGGTACCTCCTTTGTACTATAGGAAAGTGAAATCAATTTTAAACTAATTAAAAACTAAATATCATGAGACATTTAACGAAGAGCAACGAAAACAGAAACAATTTAGATTTCTTTGAAGATTTTTTCAAACCTTTAAATTATCAATGGTTTGATAACACAGAAAGTAAAAGTTCAGGATTTTATCCGCCGGTAAATGTTCAGGAAACGGAAGACAATTTCAAATTAGAAATTGTTGCTCCGGGAATGGACAAGGCTGATTTCAAAATCAAAACTGAAGGTGATATCCTGACTATATCTGTAGAAAAGAAAGAGGAAAAAAAGGAAGATTCCGAAAAACACATTCGTAGAGAATACAACTATCGATCTTTCAAACGATCCTTTACACTTGATGACGATATAGATCAGGAAAATGTAGCCGCTTCCTACGAAAACGGTGTTTTACAATTAACCTTGCCTAAAAAAGAAGAGAAAATTGTAAAACCCAAGGAAATAGCAGTGAAATAACCTGAAAACAATTTCACATCCATATATAAAGACAAAAATACGACCTGCGAAAGCAGGTCGTATTTTTTATAATATTATTCTATTGATTATAAATATACTATAAGTTCTATTTACAATATTATTTTAGACTTTCTAAGCGGAGCAATTCAATATCGTCAGCCTTTTTCAATAAGCCATCTCCGAGTAAACGATATCCATTTTCTGTAATTAAGAAATCATCCTCAATACGAATTCCGCCAAAGTCACGATATTCATTCACTTTATCATAATTAATAAAGTCAGCAAGTTTATTCTCTTTTTGCCACTGATCAATTAATTGTGGAATAGCATAAAAACCAGGTTCTATAGTCACGACATTATCTTTTTCCAATGCTTTCCCTAAGCGCAAAGACTTCCAACCAAAAGTTTCTAAATCTTTAGGTTCCTCTTCTGTATATCCCACATAATGCTCACCCAAATCCTGCATATCATGTACATCAATCCCCATCAAATGCCCGGTACCACATTGAAAAAATAAAGTATGTGCATTGTTTGCCACCGCTTCCTGCGCATTTCCCTTCATCAATCCCAGATCAATAAAACCTTCCACCAACATCTCTGCAGCTTTGCGGTGTACTTCTTTATAATTTAATCCCGGTTTCATTATTGCCTGAGATATTTCAAAAGCATTCAACACCACATTGTACATATCTCTTTGCTTCGGTGTGAATTTTTTATCTACAGGATAAGTACGCGTTAAATCTGCAGCATAACAACTGGCAGTTTCTACTCCTGAATCGTTTAATACCAAATCTCCATTTTGTAAAGTATTTCCTCTGTAATGATTATGTAATACACCACCATCTTTGGTCACGATCGGCGGATAGGAAAAACTACATTCATTATCAGATACTACTTTTTGGATTGCACTAAAGATTTCATATTCCTTCATTCCGGCTTTTGTTACACGCATAGCCACTCGATGCATTTCATTCGATACATTGGCTGCTTTTTCCATCTCTGCCACTTCCTGTTTTTCCTTAATAGAACGCTGTGCAGCAATAGCTTTGATAAATTCAACTGAGGGGTGAAGCGCTTCTATTTTTGTTTCAAAAAGATGACTCAACAAGATTTTATTCACAGACTGATAGGGCGGAAGAAAATGAACCTTACGTCCACTATTCTTTACTTTCCCGACATAATCGAATAATTTCTGAAAAGGCTGCGTTTCAGCCACTCCCGATTTAGTCGCCTTGGCTTTTATAGTTTCCTGACTTCCCATCCAGATGATATCATCTATTTCTAACTCATCACCAAAAACGATGGTTTTATCCTCATCAATATCTATTATAGCAGCTAATTTCGGCTCCTGAATACCAAAATAATACACAAAACTACTGTCCTGTCTGAAAGGATACGGATTATCATTAAAGTTCATTGGATTCTCAATATTTCCGAGAAATAATAAAACCCCACCGGAAACATTTTTTTGAAGTTGAGCTCTTCTATTCTGATAAGTTTCTTTTGAAAACATATACTTAAGGTTTTAGAAACTGCAAATTAGAGAAAAAGGTTTAGAATAGCTCAAAAAAAGAGGCTTTCTTCTTAAACATCATGCATGCGCAGAAACCCATTCTTCCCCATTCACAAAAACTTCCTTTTTCCAAATAGGTACGGTTTGCTTTAAAGTATCAATAGCATATTGACAGGCTTCAAATGCAGCCTTCCGATGTGGTGCATTAACCGCAATTATCACAGCAATTTCTCCGACAGATAATATGCCCACCCGATGATGTATCAAAATATCCTCCACCGGCCATTTGGCTTTCACTTCCTGTGCAATTTTTTCCATTTCCTTTATGGCCATCCCATAATAAGCCTCATACTCTAATCTCACTACTTCCTGTTTTTCAGTTTGCGCTCTTACCATTCCAATAAAAATGTCTATTCCACCACAAGCCGGATGATTCATTTTAGCTAAAGCTTCGGAAGCAGAAAGTGCAGTATCTAATATCTTTAGGTCTATCATTACATTAAAACAGTATTCTAGCCACCGCTCACCGGAGGAATAACAGCAACTTCATGTTCAGGATTTATTACTACATCTTCGGCAGCATATTCTCCATCCACGGCAATGAGAAATGAAGCTAATGATTTCATCTTGGGAAAACGCTCAATGAGAAAAGAGCGCAGCATTTTCACATTTATTCCTTCCTGAACTTCAAATGAATTCTCATTGTTTCCTAAAATTTCTTTGGCAATCCCAAAAGCCAGAATATTTATGGTCATAAATGCTCCATTTAAACATAAATTAACGCGGTACAAAGGTAAAAACATTTTACCTTTGAAAATAAGAAATAGCTGATAATGTTTCTCTAAAAACAGAATAAAGAGAAAATAATCTCTCTATAAAAATATGAAGAATTGAGTTATCAAAAGTTAAAAAAACAAATTATAAAACAAAGCCGGAATCTTTATCTGGCTTTCTTAGTGATGGTATTTACGTGTTTTGAAGTTCAGGCACAAACAATACGCATCGCTGCAGCTGCCAACACACAATTTGTAATGGATTCCATTAAGAAAGTATTTGAAAAAAATCATGGCGATAACATTGAATTGATAATCAATTCTTCAGGTAAACTTACTGCACAAATTAAGCATGGAGCTCCTTATGATCTTTTTCTTTCGGCTGATATGAAATATCCCCAATCTATTTATCAATCAGGTGCAGCGCTTACCCCTCCTAAAACTTATGCTTATGGACAATTAGTATTATGGAGTCAAGGAAATAACCTGCTTAAACAAGGATTAAGATCTTTAAAAAACCCAGATATCAAAACTATTGCTGTAGCCAATCCTGAAACAGCTCCATACGGTGTAGCAACCATCTCTGCTTTAAAAAAAGCAGGATTATATAAATCTATAAAAAGTAAAATAGTATATGGTGAAAGCATATCTCAAGTCAATCAATATTTTCTTTTAGGCGTAGCAGACGTTGCATTCACTGCACTTTCTGTAGTGAAAAGCCCGTCGATGCAAGGAAAAGGACAATGGATTTTAATACCTGATAAAGATTATGCAGACATTAAACAAGGGGTTATTTTGCTTAAACATGCAAAAAAGCAAAATTTATCTGAGGCAAAAGCTTTCTATAATTTTCTTTTTAGCCCTAAAGGGAAAGCAATTTTTAAGTACTTTGGTTACAAAATAAAAAATTAGTTCTGCAATATATGGAATTCAGTCTTCAGCCATTGCTGCTTAGCTTCGAACTTTCTCTTATTACCACAGTACTTTTGTTGCTGATAGGAATTCCTATTTCTCATTTCTTAGCCTACCATAATTTCAGATTTAAGTCCGGAATAGAAGCCATTATCAGTTTACCTCTGGTTTTACCTCCTTCTGTTTTAGGTTTCTATTTACTCATCGCTTTCAGTCCCAATCATTTTTTTGGTTCCTTTCTTGAGCAGACTTTTAATCTTAGGATCATCTTTTCTTTTAGTGGCTTGGTCATTGGATCCATGCTTTACAGTCTGCCTTTTATGATACATCCGCTGCAAGCTGGTTTTCAAAGTTTGCCCAACAATTTAAGAGAAGCTTCTTATACGCTGGGAAAATCAAAATTCGAAACTTTTTTTCGCGTTTCTCTGCCCAATATCAAACCTGCAATTCTTACGGGAATTGTTTTAAGTTTTGCACATACCATAGGGGAATTTGGTGTCGTCCTTATGATTGGAGGAAATATCAAAAAAGAAACGCGAGTAGCATCCATCGCTGTCTATGATGCAGTTGAAGCGCTCGATTTTCATGCTGCTCATATTTATTCTTTGATTTTACTGATTATATCATTCTTGATATTACTTGTAGTTTATAGTTTAAACAAGCACCTTTTTAAGTCTCAAAAAGCATTATGATTAAAATCAACATTCAGAAGGGACTCAAGATAGAAGGAGAACAAAAAACGCTCTCTATAGATATGGAAATAAATTCTGGAGAATTTATCGTCATTTATGGTAAATCGGGTGCCGGGAAAACCACCTTCTTAAGAATGCTAGCAGGTTTAACAATACCGGATAAAGGGATTATAGAATACAACAAGAAAGTGTGGTTTGATAGCTCTACAAAACAAGACAGATCCATTATAAATAGAGCTATTGGCTTTGTATTTCAAGATCAGGCACTCTTTCCCAATATGACCGTTTTACAAAATTTAAAATATGCTGCAGGAAAAAATCAAGATCATGATTACCTCCATTATTTACTGCAAATAAGCGAATTGCAGAAAATGGGAAACCGTTATCCGAATTCTTTATCCGGAGGACAAAAACAACGAGTTGCTATCATTAGAGCGCTTGCCAGAAAGCCAAAACTTCTTTTACTGGATGAGCCATTTTCTTTCCTAGACACAGCCATGCAAAACCAACTAAAAGTAGAACTGAATAAAATTCATGACCGATTTAATCTCACCACACTCTTAGTTTCCCACTCCCCTGCAGACATTGAGGGAAATGCAGATCGATATATTGAAATAAAAAACGGCGAAAATAAAGAGCGAAAAAAGCAGCAGAACGCCGGTTATTCTCAAGAAGCTGTTATTTTAGATATACAAGAGACTGCCTCATTCCTCCTCCTGCAATTAACCAGTAATACGAAAACCATCCAATTGCCAATAGATAAAAACGTTGAATCTCAATTCTGTATAGGCATGAAGGTAAAAGTTTACATCCAGGGTAGCAACATTTCAGTTATCCCCAATCAATCTTAATTTTCCCTAAAAACCTACTACAACAGATAATCGACCCTTTGACTCCATTTAGGACAAGAAGCCGATAACTGATAACAGGTCACCTAAAACCCAATATTCACCCCGGCTCTAAAAATAGGCTGATTCCCGTAAGGAGAATTGTCATTTTGCAATACATCATATAAAAGCATGATTACAAAAGCACTGTTTTGTCCAATTGACTGAGAATAACCTCCTCCGACTAAAAAAGCAGTAGCAATATCCTGGTATTTTCCTGAGCTAGTTCCATCATTGTATTTGGTCTTTCCCATATAATAATCTGCTTCCGGCTGTACCTGTAAGAAGATTTGAGGAATAGGATAAAATCGACCAAAAACACCTAATCCCAACATACCATAACGATCTTTCTCCATCCCATAATCCACTGATTCATATACACCGTTTATTTGTATGCCTGCAGAGAGCATCTTTGAAAACCGATACCCAATCAAGGGAGAAAGATTAATATAGGTCATAGAACCAAAGGACAGTCCAATATTCCCACCAAAAAATAACTTTTCTTTTTGAAAACCGTTATGATTGACAGTATCCTGAACGTATCTCTGACTGTCGGCATAGATGGTATCTCGCTGTTGTGCTTCTGCAAAAGAAAAACTACATACCGCTAATATTACCAGTAAGCTAAGCTTCAATTTCATAAGTTAAGTGTTTTTATCCCTAACAATTGAATCAAAGATAGACAATAATAATTAAGTGCATAACCTATTCATGCACAATTCTATTTAAGTATTAATGCATCATTATTTTCCTTCATGCCAAATAAAAAATTGGTATTCAACTTATAAAAAAATTTTCAAATTTTCTTTCCACTCATTATAAACCCTTTCATAACGCTGGCTACTTTGAGGATTAAGATAACCAACAGGTTTCCGGTTATTGGCAGCATCTTCTATATTTCTAAAAATACCAGAACCTATCCCTGCACCAATAGCTGCTCCATAGCTCCCATCTCCTTTATAAAATTCTACCGTCACGTTATTAATATCTGCAAAAGTTTGTGCAAATACATCACTCAGAAACAGATTTGCCTTACTCACTCTTATCACCGACGGATTAATCCCATTTTCTCGCATAATATCTAAACCATATCTAAAGGAAAAGGCAATACCTTCCAGTATAGCTTTCAATAGATGCCCCTTTGAATGTACATTAAAATCCAAATTTAAAAACTGTGCCCCAATCGTTTTATTATTCAACATTCGCTCCGCTCCATTTCCAAACGGAAGCGCTAAAAGTCCTTCTGCACCTTCATCCACAGATGAAGCTAGCGCATTCATTTCCGGATACGAAAAATTGGTTCCAATGATATCTCTTATCCACCGATAAAAAATAGCTGTTCCATTAATACACAACAGCACACCAATTCGTTTCATTTCTCCGGAATAATTGACATGTGCAAAACTATTTACGCGTGATTCTCTGTCATATTTTAATGCGTCATTTATACCGTAAATAACGCCGGATGTTCCAGCTGTTGCAGCTACTTCCCCCGGTTGCATCACATTAAGAGCCAAGGCATTGTTAGGTTGATCTCCCGCTTTATAGGTTAACGAAATATCAGTGGACAATGATAATCGTTCCGCGACTGACTTCTTGAGTTCACCATGTATCGAGAATACGGGGTTGTCATCAGGGAAAAATGATTTTTCAAATCCAAAATAATTCAGAATATCCTCTGATAATTCATCTTTTTGAAAGTCCCAAAAAACACCTTCTGATAAAGCAGAAGGACTGGTGGTGATACTTCCTGTCAATTTCATGGCAATGAAGTCTCCAGGCAACATTATCTTGTCTATCTTCTTATAGATATCAGGTTCATTGGCTTTTACCCACGCTAATTTGCTTGCCGTAAAATTCCCCGGGGAATTCAAAAAATGAGACAAACAATACTCCTTTCCCATTTTATTAAAAGCATTGTTTCCAATTTCTATCGCGCGACTGTCACACCAGATAATGGCATTTCTTAAGACTTTTTGGTTTTCATCAACCAACACCAACCCATGCATCTGGTAGGCAATACCAATGGCCGTCATATCTTTGGAATTATATTTTTTTGTTGCATGACACTTTAAAATTGCTTTTTGTACATATCCCCACCATTTTTCGGGGTCTTGTTCTGCCCAGCCGGCCTGAGGGACGTGGATTTTGGCTTCTTTTTCCGGGAATGAGGCTGAAACTACAACTTGCTGCTTTTCCTCATCAATAACAGATGCTTTTATAGATGAAGTTCCTATATCTAACCCTAATAATAACATTGTTTATTTTTTAACTTTACTAATTAAAGCCCCATGCTTTTTTCATATCCTCAGGAATATTCTTCAGCGCCGGCTTCCCATTAAAAAAACTAAAACTCTGATCCCATTCCCAATAAGCGTAAGGAATATGCATTGTTTCCAAAAGATCTTTTATGGTTGCCGTATAATGACAGCGGCTTTCCTGATCGGCGTATTTTTTATAACTTCCCCATTCCCCACAAAATATAGGAACATCATATTTTTTGGAAAAGGCTTTAACTTCCCTTAATTCTTTTTTTAAGAAGGATTGATTCCCCTGTTGTTTATACTTTTTATAATTGATTTCTCCATAAGTACCTTTTGATTCCGGATTCATAGATGGCATTTTTGCCGCATCATAAGGAAAAGGAATGTGAATATTGGAAGTGGCTTTCACACCGGCCCACTCTGCTCCCTGATGGGTAAACAAAAAAGGATCATAAAAGTGAAAAGTATAAATAATATTATCATCCGGCAGCTTCCCCATTTTTTGAAGTCCGGAGATGCTGTTCCAATCTGCCCCTCCTACAATCAGTGTATGGTTGGGGACGATTTTCCGAATAGCTTTGATTAATTGCAACGCACATTTTTTCCACTGTGCATTGCTGATGTCATGCGGCTCATTGTATATTTCAAAAAATACTTTATCGGGATTCGTGTTTTTATAACGTTGTGCAATCTGTTTCCAAATCGCAATGGCTCGAGGCAACTTCTGCATGACTTGGTCGGAATCGTCCAAAGCACCATGATGATTATCAATAATGACATTCAAGTCATATAATTTTGCCCACTTTAAAACCGAATCAATGGCGGCAAAATAATCTGTTTTTACAATAGAATAAGGTGCTTTTTGGGAAGTCCAATGATCAAAAGAAATCGGTAGTCGTACCGTATTAAAGCCCAGCTGATGCATCAATGCCAAATCCTGCTTTTTATCGACAATGCTGTTCATATCCAGATAATCTTCATAATGATTCGATTCCGTACCACTCCAATAATTCTCCAACCAAGACAGGTTCATGCCCCTTCCCAGTTGATCAACCCGCTGCCAGGCAATAGATTGTGCCTTTGTTCTTTGTAAAGTTGAAAAAGAAGAAGCCGGCAATCCTGCTTTATTAAACAAATGAGGAACTGCATTGTCCCGCCAGCCAAAGCGCACCTCCCGGGGATGAGAGACCTGATTGGATTGTACAACAACTTTCTGACCTTTTATAGAGGCCTTTGCCGAAACAAACTCTCCATTTCTTCCCGCAATTTCAAAACAATCAAGATCTCCTCCTTTTGATATTAATCCACCATCGGTATGTTTAAAAGACACGACTACTTTAGCGTCTTTTACTTCCATTTTATCAAATAAAGGTCCGGAATAAACAATATCTTTTCTTCCATAGGTTTTGTTTAATGCCCACAAAGAAAGTCGTCGCCCTACTTCCTCTTTATTCGCCGGATGGATATTAGTGGTGTCCCCTATATCCAGCGTAACAACCATTCCTGTGTTGGGAACGCTCAGGGACTTTCGTTGCGCATCTCGTAAAGCAGCACCTTTTCGTCCGGAGTCTCCATAGGGATAGGGGGCAATCTGCACATAATAAAAAGGGAATGTGCCGTCCTTCCATTGCTTTCGCCAATCCTGAATCATGTCCGGAAACAATTGGCTGTATTGCTTCGCACGACCTACATTAGATTCCCCCTGATACCAAATCACCCCTTTCATGGCATAAGGAATCAAAGGATGAATCATGCCATTATACAACACCGTCGGCAAATTGGGGTTCTTTTGGGCGTTTTTCTCCGGCTTTTCGGATATTTTGTCGTTAGCCATATGATGTTTGATGGAATCCACTTTCTCTAATGCACCTCCGAAATCTCCCAATCCTTTCAGACCGGATCGACTGGTCCAGGCTTCTGCAACAGTCCCACCCCAACACGTTTCTATCAGACCAATTGGAACATTCAGTTTTTTATAAAGCTGTTTCCCAAAAAAATAAGCCGTCGCACTAAAGTCTTTTACGGTTTTCGGCGAACATGCTAACCAGTTTCCTGTGCAGTTTTCCTGGGGTTGAAAGGCAATATTTCTTTCCACTTTAAACAGTCTGATTTTTGGATAATCTGCATTTTTTATTTCCTCTTGAGAGTGAAGAATAGGCGCACCCTCCCACCCTTTCACGGGCATTTCCATGTTAGACTGTCCGGAGCAAATCCAGACTTCCCCAATGAGGACATGATGAAATACAATCTTTTCCTTTCCTTGAACGGTCAAGGTATAAGGTCCTCCCGCTTTGGGCGTTTTCAAATCAAGCTTCCAGCTGCCATCAGATGCTGCACGCGTCTGAGTCGATTGATTATTCCAACTTCCTGTAACAATAATTTTTTCTCCGGGAGTTGCCCATCCCCAGACCGGTGCTTTTGTTTTTTGCTGTAAAACCATATTATCTGTAAAAAGTGCCGGTAGTTTTATTTTTGCGTCCGCATGATAAGAGAGTTGTAAACAAGTACAAGCCAATACCAGCGTAATGATCCAATTTTTCATATACTTTTTATATTTTATTGAATGGTTATTGTAAGTGACTCCCGAATATCCCTTGAAGAAGCACCGACGCGCAATTGATATTTTCCCGCTAAGATAATCCATTGGTTTTTATCTTCATTATAATAGGCTAAATCCTTTATCGCTACCGGTAAAGAAACGTTTTTTTGTTCACCGGATTTCAACGATACCTTTGAGAAAGCTTTTAATTCCTGCTCTGCCATATGAACAGATGGATTTACCGCATGTACATAGAGCTGTACCGTCTCTTTTCCCGCCCGGTCACCGGTATTTTTTAATGCAACTGAAACCTGAATCGTATCTTTTTTATTAAATACTCCTTTGTTTGTTTTTAAATCCGAAAAAGCAAAGGAAGTATAAGACAATCCATATCCAAAAGGAAAAAGTGGCGCAATATCTTTGGTGTCATACCAACGATACCCTACCAAAATTCCTTCTTTATAGTGTGTAACCCCATTTTCTCCCGGAAAGGAACCATTTGCCTGAGAAGGAACATCGTTCAACTTTTTCGGAAAGGTAAAAGGCAGTTTCCCGGAAGGATTTACCGTTCCCAACAATACATTTGCCAGGGCGGTTCCTCCTTCTATTCCATTAAATCCGGACCATACCAAAGCACTTGTTTCTTTTTTTACCTGATTGAGTTCCACCGGTGAGCCGGAAATAATAACTACGACAGTATTGGGATTGGCAGCCGTTACAGCTTTGATCAGTTGATTTTCACCAAAAGGCAAAGCCAGGGATTCTCTATCTGTCCCCTCTGATTCATAAGTACGGGTATTCCCGGCCACCACAATGGCTACATCCGCTTTTTTAGCAGCTTCTACTGCCTTTTTAATTAACTTCGGATCAGCCTTTTCTACAGGAATACGTTTAGGAGAATCATCTAATCCCGACTGATTAACCTGCTTGTATTCTTCTTTGTAGCCTTGCGCAAACTGCACCTTTACTTTTCCCTTCAATTTATTCTTCAATCCTGCCAAAGGCGTTATCTCACGAGATTTCACGCCGGCACCAAAACCCAGTTGTGCCTGTTTCCTGGTGGCATTGTCTCCAATAACAGCCACAGACTGAATTTTAGAAGCATCCAGGGGAAGTAAATGTTTTGTATTTTTTAATAAGACAATAGATTCGGAAGCCACTTCATAGGCTTTTTGATGATGTTCGGGAGTATTCAGACGACCTTTTGGACGACTCCCTCCACCTAGCATATGGTATTTAAACATCACTCCCAAGATCCGCCTTATCTTATTATTGATGATATCTTCACTTACTTTCCCGGCTTTTACTGCATCGAACAGAGGTTGTGCAAAATAGTAATTATTATAATCGCTATCACCGTTCATTTCCACATCCAAACCGGCTTTAGCAGTAGGAACCGTGCTATGCACACCGCCCCAGTCAGAAATCGTTATCCCGGTAAAGCCCCATTCTTCTCTCAATACTTTGGTTAATAAAAATGGATTGGCAGAACAATACTTCCCATTGACTTTATTATAGGCCGGCATAACGGCATCGGCATGACCTTTCTCCACTGCTGCCTTAAAAGCCGGCATATAAATCTCCCACAAAGCCCGCTGGCTGACCACTTCATCCACATCCCGGCGACCGGTTTCCTGATTATTCGCCAAATAATGCTTGACACAGGCGATAATTCCTTCACTTTGAACACCTTTGACGTAAGCCACTGCCAATTCTGCATCCAGTACCGGATCCTCCGTCAAATATTCAAAAGTACGTCCATTGTTGGGATTTCGGTCAATATCTATGGCCGGTCCCAACAGCACATCTTTGTCTCTCGCTCGTGCCTCCTGCCCCAATACCTTTCCATAGGACAAGGCCAATTCAGGATTCCAGGTAGCACCTAAAGCACTGCCTGTCGGTAAATAAGTCGCTGAATCCGTCGTCAAGCCCAATGGCTGCCATGAGTTGGCATGTAATTCTTCTCTTACTCCAAAAGGACCATCCGTATAATGCATTTCGGGGATACCCAACTCTTCCACTCCTCCGGAGGTAAAAAAGCTGTTCCCATGCAGCATGTGGATCTTTTGTTTTAAAGTCATTTTGGCGATAAGGGAATCGATCTTGGATTTTACATTTTCACCCTCTTTTTGAGATTTCATTCCACATCCGACTATAAACGCCAGAACTAAAAGTACGATTCCTTTTTTTAAAAAAACATTATGTTTCATGTGTTATACTATTTAGGGACATTAATATAAATAACTGATTTAGGTTCTACTGTCAGAAAAATACCTTGGTCATATTTTGTTTTATGAGCCGGTAGAGTTGCATAATCGAGCGGACCACCCGAAACACCTTGAGTTCCCTGGCCATTCACAAGCACTTTCCGGGAAAACTTTCCGCTTCCCCCTTGAAGTGAATACCAATAGAAATGATTTCCGGCAGAAAAATGTTGGATATTGATTCTAACCTTTTCCACGGTTTTCCCTGTATTAATAAGAACCAACCCGGCTGCTTCCCCTTTCCCGAAAGAGGAAGCATAACAAAGAATATCTGAGCTTCCATCTACTGAAGAAGCGACCATTCTATCACCAAAAGTCTTTTGAAAGTAATACATATAATAAAAAGCGGGACGCGGATTCCATTTTGGAGCATCGGGTTCATCCCCATTATTGAACATGCCTTGATCATTTCCATCATCCCAGCCATTAGCCAAATCCCAGCGACTGGCTTCGCCAAATTTATTTTGGATTAATTCTCCTAAGACAATGGCCGCATGGATTCCGGCAATATCAGAGACCATTTGTTGTGAGCCTTCAGAGAAAATATTCCATTCTGTCAAGGCAATAGGCTTAGGTTTTATGCTATATTCTGAAAATAAATCATCAAAATAATCCATGATATCTTCAGGAACAGTAACTCCGGTAGATAATATTTCTTTGGGAGAAGCATCGGTATAATAGTCTGTAAAATAATCGTGAGTTACAAAATAATCAGCGGTTTCTCCGGCTTCGGTAAGCACTCCCTCATTCCAATTTTTATCTGTTGCTGTTTGCCATGCCTCACCGGGTTCATCCAACAGTTGTGCGCCAATATAAATGGTACTCCCAATCTCAGAAGCTGCCGCACGCATAGAATCGGCAAAGACTTTAAAATGCTTTCCATATAATTTTCCGGTAATGATTTCAGGCTGCCCTTCCTGATTATTACTGACATCTATCCGATATCCGGCTTCCCAATTGCCATTATTTTCATTTCCTACTTCCCAATATTTGGTTCTTCCATTATCGTAGCGCACCCATTCAGCCGCCAAATGCGCTGCTGTTTGTACCGGATGCGAACCCGTTCCATAGCGAGCATAGGCATAGTTAACCGTAATGATCCCTTCACTATTGGTTTGTTGGAGCACTTGATAATAATGATCGATAGACAAGGTCCAATCGGCAGTATTTTTACCGAACCAATAATCTCCGGGGACTTCATTTCCATCGCCGTCTAATAATTGAGCCGGAGCATCCGATGGTGGCGCTGACAATTCATTCCAGAAATAAATATCGCTAATACTGCCTCCGGGAGCACGAATAATATGGGGTGAAAGATCTTTGATATATTGTAACAATTTCGGCTGATCTACCATTTGTCCCATCCAAGTATTACTGTTGTTCCCATACACATATTTAGAAACTTTGGTGACTACATCATTCATATTCACGGTAACCGTTACATCGGCATCTCCGGATGTCCCTTCATAAGGCTTCACATTTGATGGTAGGACAAATTCCTTTGCTTGCCAATTATTGAGAAAAAATCCAATAGTTGCTGCTCTATCAGGATAGGTAGGATCATAAGTAGTATCTATGGTAACCTGATTTTCATCACTATTATTTGAATCGGGATTAGGGTTATCATCTGTGTTTTTACAGGAGAAAACTCCCATCCATAATAATACAAAACTGATTTTGGTGAATACATTTAATTTATTCATCTTACAATTTTTATAGTTCATGTAATCATTCCTTTATTAAGTATATCTGAAATCCAGCTTTGATCTCAAAAGTAGTTTATCCTTTTTTTACTCATACTGATACACTTTCACTTTCCGGATGACCGAACCATTTTTCACCTTCACCACATTGCCGGTAAAACTGCTTATTTCATCCCCATTGAGTCTTCTTCCCGCATACCATTTCCCCTCTTTTATTGTCCCTTCTTCTATATAAATAAATCCTACTTCGTTATTTCCTTCCTGAGGAGAAAAGTCTATTTGAAAATTATCGCCGGCTATCAAATAAGTATCCGACGACAAAGCAATCATAAGCGCATATCCTCTATCTGTTACCTGCGTAGTATCCCAGCCATGTTTTCTTTTGACATGCAGGATATAATCCCCTAAGGGAATATTTGCTTTCGGATGCTTTTTATTGAGCGCCACCGCAGCAATCGTTCCCTCTTGCTGTGCTTTTAGAATAAAAGACGACAATTGCTGTAGTACTTTAAAAGCCTGAGTGATATCATTTGTTTCCAACGCTTCGATCCCATCTATTCCAAAGGGAGCATATCCCAAGGCATGGCAAGCGCCAATGGCATAAAAAGCATTGGAAGCACCTTCAAATCCGGCAAAAGACTCGGGAATAAAAAAGGCTTTTTTGGGCTCTTTGTAGTGCTGTGTAATTTCGGCAAAGTTGGGCAAATAAATATCCGGTACATAAAAGTCAATATCGGGCGCACCGGCCATCCAAATATCATGCACATGCGCCTGCGGACCACCTGCGGGATAATCCCCCGGCTCTTTATCATCAGGCTGAACAATCCAGGCATTGACATACATAGGTAATGCATATTTCTCTTTTCCGGCTTTGACCATCTGATTCATAAAGTGAGAAAAATGCCAAGCCATAAAGAGTTCATTGGTAGCAACGCTTTTGCCAAAAATTTCGCTCCAGCTTCCTTTTGTTTTAAATCCATTCTTTTTCCACAACTTATAAATAGGAGGACGCAGTTCATTTTTGTTTTTCTGTAAATATTGTGTTAATCTAATGGGAACATTACTTTTAAAAGATTTATCTGCTATTTGACTCCAATCACGAGAATCTCCGAAAACGCCCACTTCATTTTCCACCTGCATCATAATCACCGTCTGTTTTTTCCCATCCACTTCTTTAATATGCTGCATTAAACGAGCAAAGGCATGGGCATCCGCCTGAAGCGTATTTTCACCCAAAGGAGTCAAAATATCAAGAGATTCCCCTTCTTTATTCGTTACCAAAGGAAACCGTTCCTGATCTTTTTTTACCCATCCCGGGACATAGGTAGAGGCACCATTTTTCCAGCTTCCAAACCATAAAAAAACAAGATGAAGATTGTGTCTCCGGGCTGCTTCAATCATTCCATCCACTAAGTGAAAGTCAAATTCTCCCTCTTTGGGCTCGATCAACTCCCAAGAAACCGGAGCTAAAACAGTGTTTATATTTGCCTTCGCCAATCTTTCCCATATAGGCTTCATATATTCTAAGCTGGAGGCACTCGAGTTATGCAACTCTCCTCCTAAAATCAGATAAGGATGACCATCCACCATCAATTGAACAGTTTCCCCTTTTTTTTGAAGATAAGGAATATCCAAGTTGCTCTTTATTCCACCAGAACCATCTGTCAAATAATTGGATTGAGCTTGTAGAATAGACAAACACCCCAACAAAAGCAGAATAGAAATAATAGATACTTTTTTTCCCATAATTAGCTATCTTTTAATCTTTGTAAAAAGTAAATAAATCAAAGAATCCATTTTTACGCTTTATGCTATTAAATAAAAAGGACTTTAAGAGAGACTACTACTTACCTAATTTATTTTTACTATTCTTAAATTGTCGAAGGCCGCATCAAAAGATGCCAGTGGTTCTTCTCCATTATTATAAAGCATAATTTGCACGGAAGTATTGCCTCCGAAAGTAACTGCATCAACAGTTGATAATGATTCTCCCGTACCCCCTTCATCGAGGAAAGTATTAAGAGGGATAGTTATGGTGATCCAACCATCCGTTTCAAATTTACCGGTAGCAGTATTTTCCCAAGGGGCATATTGGGCCATATTATCAAAATTATTATCAAATACTATCTCCAAAGTTCCTCCGGTCCAAGTTCCATTATAATTCATCTCAAATTTCAATGCATAATCCGCAGATTTCCCGTCCAAATCTATTCCTTCCCAGGGCACACTACCATCTGTAACTACTGCTCTCGAATCTCCACCATACCATGCTTGATCTCCAGGGCTAATTGGAAGATTAGCCGGTTTTATTTCAATATAATTTCCCCAACCATTTGGGAAAACACTTGGGTCATTAGCCTTCGTACCAGCCCACCAGGCCCAGCCAAATTTGGGATCTCCATCCGTAAAATTAGCAATGATTCCGATAGTATTGTTGAAGGTGTACTTGCTAGCGCCACCGGCAGTAACCACTTCGATAGAGTCCCCTTTTCCTGAGGCTACCCCGTTGGGGACTGTTACGGTCAAATTTTCACCTGATGGAGAAGAAGTATATCCCTCAGTGACTTCTATATCATCAGGGAAAACAATCTTTTCAACAGTATATAGATAATTTCCGGTTAGCGTAATTTTTACCCCGGCATTTGCAAATTCTTTATCAATGGAGTTAATCACCGGAGGGGGCGGAATGACAGAGATTTTAAAATTAGCTTCTCCATGTGAGGTTACTAACCTTACCCTGTTCAATTTATCCTCAGGTATATCTTCAAAAACAATTCCTGAGGGAACAGTCACCACCATGGAATGGTTGGTATTTAAGGCAGCGTTAATACCGGCTTCATATCCACTAAAAAATATTTGTTGCGCTTCTCCCAAGTTTTGACCTTGCACAACAACCACCTGCCCCGGTAAAATATGGGAAAGCGCTGTATCATTCGGAGCAGGAGAGATAGCTCGCAATCCGGTAATAACAGGATCCCCAAGATTTTGGTCTTTTTCACATGAGGTCTGTATTACGACTACCCCTATGGCAAGAAGCAGCCAAAGACCTTTTCTACATTTATTTATATAATACATCATATTAAATTTTAATCATTACTTAAGAATATTTGGAAGTTTACTAAAGTCGAATGAAACCGGAGCTTCCTCCAGACCCGGTGCTTTAATCAACTCTGATTCAGGGAAGGGTAAGTAAACTGAATTGGATGTAAAGGAATAATATTCCGGATTATATTGAACATCGTATTGCTTTGGATTATCTGTTCCCGATACATAATCAATGGTATAAGGTCCTCTATCCTGATTGTTTACATAATCCATAGCATCCTGAGGTGCAAAATAATACCATCTCAATATTTCATTCCAGGCACCACCTTCCATGATGGTTTCTACTCTTTTTTCCTGAAAAATATCTTGAAAAGTGATTGAACTTTTCGTTGGGACTCCGGCTCTTTCCCGTACTTTATTAAAGTATTTCAAGGCTTCCGGATCGCTCGTAGAAGGATTATTTCCTAAAATGGATTCTGCGTAAATAAGATAAACTTCCGCCATCCGAAGCATATAAGTATTAATATAGGCGGTCATATTGCCCCCCATACCTCCATTATCTTCAGGAGAACCAATAATATATTTTTTAATGTGAGAAATATCAGAAGTTAAATCATAATGAATTCCTCCCTTATCCTGTCTAAGCTGTGGATAATAATCGCTTGGGAACATACAGGTTGCCTTGCGTCTGATAGAATCTTTGGGATGGTTTACAAAATATTTCACCACACTGGCGCTCACCCCCTGGGCGGCCCCCCAGCCTGTTCCTACATTGGTCACTTTGGGATCGTAAGCAACATAAGCCTGAAAGGAATTATTTACTCCCCAGGGCTCGCTAAACGGCATCCACAGCAGAGAGAACAAACTCTCAGGATTTACATTCGAACTATTATTGCTCTCACTCGTAAAAAGATCAGCATAACTCGGATCTAATGCTTTGCCACTGTTATAAATCACATCTTTGGCAAGTATTCTGGCACTATCCAAATAATTCTGATCACGGTTTCCTTTTGATTTTCCATAGCCGGCAAAAGTTAAATACATCTTAGCCAACATTCCTTCGGCTGAATATTTTGTTACTCTTCCTTCATTATACGGTGTTTCAGGCAGATATTCTGCAGCTATTTTGAATTCCCGAATAATAAAATGCCAGACATCTTCTATGGTATTTCTGCGAAGGGAATCATTTAATTGTTCCACATTATTATAAATAATGGGTACTGCTCCCCAACTACTTACTAAATAATAATAAGAAAGGCCTCTCATAAAATGGCATTCCCCTAAAGCTTCTTTTTTTATTTTTTCAGAGACATTACCGCTACTGTTTTTTATACTTGTCATGGCAATATTACTCTGAGAAATAATTTTATAAAAAGATTTATATCCCGGCAATAGGGTACCTTGATCGGTAGCTGAAACCGAAAAATGGGTATAAGGCGTTCTGTCATTTGATTTCAGGTTACCTCCTCTCGCTTCGCCGAAAGCCATAAAGGCCTTGTCATTATAATCAAACCATACGATGTTATAAAGTGGCGCGGTTCCCGCCATCACTTCTTCATCACTCCCATAAAAATTACCGGTAGTGACCTGACTAATAGGTGGCCGTTCCAAAAAGCTTTCTTTACAGCTTTGCATAACTAAAAAGCAGGGTACACCTATTAATAACAATAGATATTTTAATATACGTGTCATAATAGAATATTTTATAATTTAAAAATTAGCGGATAAACTAATAGAATACATTCTTACAGTAGGGTATCTCCAGGTATCTATACCATTCATAATGGTTCCTCCGTAATTAACCATACCAATTTCAGGATCATACCCACTATAGCTTGTTATCGTTAAAAGATTTTGTACACTAACAGAAGCCTTAAGGTTGGTCATTGCAAGATGTGAAATCCATTTCTGAGGGAATTGATAACTCAGGGTGACGTTTTTGATACGCAAATAAGAACCATCTTCTACAAACCATTGATTCATTCTATTATTTCCATTCCCTTGAGAAGGATCATCAAGTATCCGGGAAATATGATGTCCCGGATTTGTCAATTCCATCGTCATTTTATCTTCACTTTTATAACTACTGGGGCGCGCAAAATTTAGAATTGATGCAAAATAATTACTATAAGTACCGCTATTCCCCGGTATTTCCATGGTATAACGAGGATAATTAACGATATCATTCCCATAAACGCCCTGAATAAAAATATTCAAAGAAAAATTCTCATAACTAAATGAATTATTAAAACCATAAGTAAACTTTGGCCAGGGATTGCCAATAACAGTACGATCATTTTGATCTACAACGCCGTCATCATTTATATCTTTAAATTTAATATCCCCTACCCAGCTTCCGGTCGGATCTATATCCATAACACCGTCCGAAGTCTGGATTGCATGATTTGCTATGTCATCATAATTTTGGAAGAAGCCCTGCGCAATATAACCTGTAATCATACTGGTTGGCTTCCCCACTTTCGATATAAATTGAACCTGTGTAGAATTCCAGGCAGTATTCATCGGATTAATCAATGAAAGAATTTTATTCCGATTTAAAGAAAAAGTGACTCCCGATTTCCAAGTTAATTTATTGTCGATATTCACCGTATTAACAGAGACTTCAATTCCTTTATTTTCTATGGTTCCAGCATTTACGGTAGGCCATTGCACATAACCGGAAGACCACGCAATATCACCACCAAGAGCAAAAGGATAAGTATTTACGGTAATGAGATTCGTACTCTTTTTAATGTATGCATCGGCGATAACAGACAATCTGTTATCAAACATGTGCAAATCAAAACCCACATTGACCGTTTTATCCGTTTCCCATTTCAAATTGGGATTAGGGAACTTCTGAGCTAAGAAGCCGGTTCCCCAAGGGCTGGGTATGGTTTGTAATGCAGCATATATACCGGAAGCGCCTCCTGAGTTTCCTGATTCTCCAATACCAAATCTTAATTTAAGGTTATCAACAGCATTCAGAGAACTCATAAAACTTTCTTCCGAAATTCTCCATGCTAAAGACAAGGAAGGGAAGAATCCCCATTTATTGTTAGCACCGAAGCTGGAACTTCCATCTGCTCTATAAGTCGCCTGTAAAATATATTTATTATCATAAATGTAATTTAACCTGCCAAAGTAAGATTCCTGAGCGCCATCAGATTTACCGCTGTTATTTTTTACATTGGAAATGTTACTGGCATCTCCTCCCGATAAGCCGGTAACTACATCAGTAACATAATTTTTACGCCATCCACTGAGCGTTTCATTCGTCCAGGAATTAGCCTCATGAGCGACCATCAATGTAAAATCATGTTTTTGATTGAGATTAAAATGATATTTAATCCTGTTATTAATGCTCCACCAAAAATTATGGGTTGCTCTTCGATCCGATTCTGCAGATGATAATGGCACAACAAAGCCTCCTGCATCATAACCGGGATGCCATGAATAATAATTAAAATAAGAAAGACTGGTATTGAAACTATTGTGTATAGTCAATCCTTTGACAGGGTTGATATTCAGGAAGACATCCCCAATAATAGCTAAACGCTTGTTATAATCATCATATATCTGAGCCAGCATCACCGGATTTGTATATTGAAACTGCTTGGTTTGTGGTCCACCCCAGCTTCCATCGGGGTTTTGAACCGGAATACCCGGGTTTTGTTCTGTAGCTAACTTTACGACATCCCCATTGGTGGTATTCACCTTTTCTTTGGTATATCCTATATTGGAATGTACCCCCATTTTCATCCAGGGTCTGGTTTGATTTTCGACATTTACACGAACCGAATATCTTCTAAAGCCAGATCCCTTCGCTGTACCTTCCTGCTTAAAATACTCTCCGGAGATATAGAACTTGGTTTTCTGATCGCCACCACTTACTGAAAGCTGATGTTTTTGAAGCAAAGTGCTGCGATATAATGCATCCTGCCAATTGGTTCCTTTCCCCAAAACAGAAGGATCTGCAAAAGTGGGTTCAGATGCAAACCCTATAGCCTTCTCCATCTCATTGCGATACGTTGCATACTGAGGTAAATTCATTACCTTAATATTTTGTGGCTCAGCCTGAACAGTAAACAATGTACTTGCAGAAATCTTTGTTTTTCCGGCTTTCCCTTGTTTTGTTGTGATAATAACCACTCCATTTCCGCCTGCAGCTCCATAAATAGCCGTAGCAGAAGGTCCCTTTAGAATATTGATTGTAGCAATGTTACTTGGGTTAAGTGTGGAAAGGATATTAGAATAACCAGTCGGTTTATTATTGGGATCATCCGGAATGACAGACGGTTTTATTTGAACCCCGTCAATCACATATAATGGTTGCGTACTCTGAGTTAATGTACCCATTCCTCTTACAACGATAGAGGGAGCAGCTCCGGGCTGTCCACTCGGCTTTGATACATAGACGCCTGCTGCTCGTCCCTGTATAGCACTTTCTAAGGTCGGATTAATTGTTCTGTCTATCTCTTCGGAACTGACCGTCGTCTGAGAAGTACTTAAGTTTTTCCGTTGCATTTGACCATAACCAATAACAACAACCTGATTGAGCTTGCTGAAGCTTTTTTCCAGTTGAATACTCAGCTTTGAGCTGTTACCGATGGTTATTTCTTTTTTCTTATAACCTAAATAGGTAAAAGTGAGACTATCTCCTTTTTTAGAAAAAATTTCGAATGCGCCTTCACTGTCGGTAATGGTTCCAATTTTAGAACCTTTTACCCGTACGCTAACACCAGTGAGTGGTTGTCCGGTTGAAGCATCCGTAACCGTTCCGGATACCTGTGCTTCTTGTGCCTGTGTAGAAAAATAACAGATACAGCTTAAAAAAGTAAGCAACAGAAACGACTTCAAAAAAACGCTTCTTCCCTTATTTTTCTTTTCGTAATCGTGTTTCATCATTGAAAATTGTTTGATTAATGAATTGATTTTATAGCTTTTAAAATTTATATTTGCTTCTATTTTTTTATATATCTATTATTGAATAATAACACTTATAGCACTGTTTTCTATTAAAATCAGCCCTTTTACCAAATAACCTCTTCATATATATTCGTTTTAATACTTTCTTATTTTTTTAAAACCACAGTAACCGCCTTCCCTTTATATTCAATAATCTTATCCGCTGCCGCATCAAAATCTAGCGACTGCGGGTTAGCAGGACTGATCCATTTTATCCGAAACACTCGTTCTTTCAACATCCCATCAAACGCCCCTTGTCGATTTCCTAGCGTAAGGGTATGATTCGTGTCATTATAGGTCATAGAAATAATGGAATAGGCTCCCTTTTCATAATCATAGGTTAGACCGTCATCCTCATACAAATTGAAATGTCCGTCGGCTCCGGTGTAAACAAACAGCGTTATCGTATCGGCAGGCTTTTGCCCTGTATATTGTAAAGCCGGCCCAAAAGGGATAATAGCACCTGCTTTTACAAATACCGGCATCCGTTCTAAAGGGGCCTTAGCAGTGATGGTTTGCCCACCGGTCAGAGATTCTCCGGTATATAGATTATACCATAAATCTTCTATGGAAGTTCCTGCTGAAGGTTTATTGTAGGCAGGCAGATAAACTTCCCGACTTCTTGCCTTGTATGTATAGACCGGATTAATCAGCAAATCCGGACCAAACAGGTATTCATCTTTAACATTTCTCGCTAAACTATCTTCCGAAAAGTCCATCGCCAGTCCACGCATCATCGTATAATTATTCAGATAAACGTCGCCTGCCAGAGAATAGATATAAGGCATCAACCGATATCTCAACTTGTCATAATACAACATACTTTGATAAGCAGGACTTCCTTCCAGTGCTACATTAAATGGTTCTCTTGCCGGCGGCTGTCCATGAGCTCTGAACAAGGGACAAAAAGCACCAAATTGATACCAGCGAGTAAACTGCTCCTGCCACTCCGCTTTGCTTTTTTTATCCGGATGTTGTTGGTATCTGTGTTCTGTGGCAAAGCCTCCAATATCCATCGTCCAATAAGGGATGCCCGACATAGAAAAACTTATTCCGGTAGCGATCTGATTCCTCATATCCCACCAGGTAGCCCCTATATCTCCACTCCAGGTAGCGGCCGCAAAACGCTGACTACCGGCAAAAGCAGAACGAGTTAAAATGAAAACACGTTGATTCGGTTTTTCCCTTCTTTGACCTTTATAAAAGGTTTTTTCATTCTCTAACGAATAAGCATTAAAATATTCGGTAGAAGATCCTATAGCGACAGGACTCATTAACTCTTTTCTCGTCTGTATGGACGTATTGGAAACAATATCCGGCTCGCTGGCATCCATCCACCAGGCATCTACTCCAAGCTTAAACAAACTGGTATCTACTAAATGCCAAAAAGCTTTTCGTGCATCCTCATTGAAAGCATCATAAAAAGTTGAAACATAACCGTCTCCGACCCAGTCTCTGGTACTATCTTCCACACTCTTTTTATAAAGCCAACCTTTATCCCAAAACCTCTTAAATGGTTTGGTATCCACATAGAATTTGGGCCAGACAGAAATCATAAAATGAGTATGATATTTTTTATGTAGCGTATCTATCATTCCCTCCGGATCAGGATAACGTGTTGTATCAAATTGCTGACTTCCCCATTGATCTTCTTCCCAATAAAACCAGTCCTGAACAATATTATCTAAGGGGAATTTCTTCTGGCGGAACTTCTGCACTACCTGAAGAATCTGTTTCTGAGATTCATAATGCTCCCGGCTTTGCCAATACCCGTAAGCCCATTGAGGCATAACAGGTGCTTTCCCCGTTAATGCTCTATATCCACTAATGACACTATCCATATTCCGGCCGGCGATAAAATAATAATCAATATTTTGTCCCATTTCGGAAGCCAGAGAGATTTGATGAAGTTGCTGAACAGTCTTAGGTTTCTTCCATTTTAAGGAAATATAAGACTCGCCACCATCCGGAATCCATTGTATTTTTATAGGATACTTTTCCCCTTTCTCCATAGGTACTTCTAATAGCTTCTCCGCAGGATTCCATGGTTGACGCCAAATCCAGCCCTCACGATTTGATGTAGAAGAAGGAAAAGAGGTGGCAGGAAATACCCGTTTGTTATTTATCCATATTTTCACGTATCCTCCCCAATAAATCTTAAAAGTATGTTTCCCCGAATAAGGAGAGGAAATATATCCTTCCCATTGAACAGAAGTTGGAGGAGCAAGCGAAACCGCCTTTGGGAATCGTCTTTGATCCTTTAGAAATTGATAGTCAATGTCTTTTTCTTCCCTTTTTACTTCTGAATGTGTAGAGGCAGAATGATTATTTTCACTCCCCAATAAATCGGAAGCCCCCTTGGGGAGGTAAGTGGCCGTCAAACCTCCTGGTTTTCCCTTTTGATTATACAGCTGTAAAGAATCTAATGGCATGTAAGCATGAGGATCTCCAAAATGAGTAATAGAATTATTATCCCATAAGATTCCATAAGCCTCATTTTTATTCCTCGCCCCCGGAGAGAGAATGAAAGGAATATATACCTCCGAATTTCTTTGTATCAAAGCCACATCTTTCCCCTGTATATTGGTCCATCCCAATTGATTTCCACCCAATCCGTAAAGTGCCGTTTGGTTTTTATTCTCCCATCGCTGAGAAATATGATATGATGGGGATCCTTCCACCGTATCCGGTATAAAAGTCCTCCCGTCCTTTTTTTCTGCTAATAAAATATGTCCGGAGGTATCCATAAACTGCACTTGTCCGGTTTTTAGGGACACCATGGCTTTCATTGCTTTTGTCTGAAGCATGAGACTATCATGATAGCGATGAACTTTCCAAGCAACTGATGGTAAGTCTTTATGAGTTCGCATTAAACTTTTTGATCGAGAAAAATCATCATTGGGGGAAGCAGTAATGCGTATAATATGCTCATTCATCACTTCCAAACGAAGTTTCTCCGTTTGATTATCTCGTTTATGGATGGAGACAATAATTCCCCTGTCCGTTTTATGATAGACCTTATTTTGTTGACAACCATTTAAGGTAAGCCCCCCTCCTATAAAAAGAGTAACCAATAAATAGGTAACGTATATTTGTTTTATATCCATGCTCA